>JAISES010000068.1 GCA_031263965.1 Prevotella sp.
TATAAAGATACTATAATTATTAATGGAAGCAATGCGGATATTCATTTAATATTTAGTAATTTTGTATACAGAAAGTCGTTCTTTGTATTTATGCAAAATAAAGCAAAACATTGAGGTTCGCTGGTTTCTAAATCATCGCAGAATGATAGTCCTGTATAACGGTAGTCAGGCATGAAAGAGTAATAGAGAATGATTCAGAAAAAGAACACTAAACAATTCACAAACAGCGAAATCATAGAAATCCGACCCGTACTAATAATTGTATTTTGAGACGTTTATTGAGGTTGCTCCACTACCAAATCATTACCTGTTTGTAATGCGGAAAAACGCAGTAAACTGCACTCAATCAGCGATTACTAAATGCGAAGATAATGACAGGAAGTCGAACTTCATAGAGGTTTTTGCCAATAATGATTCGTTGTCGGCATAATGCGCTGATTTTCATACTATAAGATAGCGTAAAAGAATGTATCATTGCAAACTAAAAAAGTTATCGGTATGAAAACTGAAATGAAGGTGCTGCTCTACCTGAAAAAAACAAACAGACAGTCGAGAGGCTTTGTCCTCTGATGGGTAAGATTACGGTAAAGGGAGAATTTAATTCCACCGTTCAATTTGCCTACAAAATCCAAGTGGATGCGGAATTGTGGAACGCCCGTTCCCAAAGGTGTATGGGCAAAAGCCATGTAGCTATTGCGACCGACAGGGAAATCGAATCGCTTTTGGTCTTGCTGCGTGTAAGGCTTAATGACCTGAAAGATGTCCGTAACACCGTTACGGCTGCCGATGTCAAAAATGCCTTTCAGGGTATCGCCGCCACAAGCCGAAAAGAAAACAAAGCGTACGATAGCTTCTTCCCCAAAATCGAAGAAAACCAGACTGTCCGTTACCTTCCCCGACGGAACTTGTATAGAAAGGAATTTTGCCTACGAAACGTTTTTGGACATAATAGAAAGGGTAGGTGCGTCATCTGTGGCTCGATTAAATATTCGTTGGGTAGGATTGCCGTTGGTGTCAAAAGAAAAAGACGACTTCTATAATCAGCATGAGATATCAGGCGGATGGTATGTTGTAACACATTCAGCCACAATAACCAAACGGCAGCAATTAGAGAAAATATCGAAAGAACTGGGCTTGAACCTGAAAATAGAAATCATTTAGTGCCATGCAAGCCATTCCTGCATCAATAGGTAATCGGGAAATCTTTGGATTGTCCAAAACTGCATTTCTGTGTTCGCGCCATATAACATCATCAGCCGTATTGCGGTGTATGGATTGGGCGAGCAAGCAACGTGATGCCAGCGTATGCGTGGTAAGTGGTTTCCATTCGCCACTGGAAAAAGAAGTATTTTACTTTCTAAGTAAAGGCTCACAAGCTATAATGCTCATACTGGGGCGTTCCCTGTATAAAAATCCACCTGAAATTTTATTGCAAATGTTAGGCGAAAACCGTTTGCTTATTGTTTCGCCTGTTTCGCAATCTATCACCCGTCAATCAGAACAAAGCATTCTTGTCCGAAATAAATATATCATTCGTTCTGCTGACGAGGTTGTATTTGGCGCATTAGATAAGGCAGGAAGCCTGTACCCCTTATATGAGGATGCCGTGGAAGAAGGGAAAATTATCAAAATATTGGGTCAACAATAATGTGCCATGCAAAAATGAAACATCAGTAATAAAATAATTATATGGGAACATCCCTTTGTGCCATAACCAATTCGAAATTGACAGGAGAAAAATCAGATACCAATTTCGATACTGTATTGGAAAAATTTAAAAGACTAAACCTTCCGAAATCATACTCAATCGTTCGAGGGGGAAAAATAAAAGATGATACTGAAATAATATATTCTTTTCCCTCCTCTATACAAAATTATATTCCGCGCCAAAGCACAAGACCAAGCTTCGTTTCGTTGCAAAAATCTTCCATCTCGTACCTCGAAGCATATTTTTGCCGAAAGTCTTGCTTATTCAGCTCTCCATATTGGGGGTGTATATCGGATGTAAAAAGAAGAAACTGTATGAAAATATTGCCTTGAAGCTATTCAGATTGGCGTTTCTATAACTTTCCGTCGTTTGCTTTATATTTTGGAAGTTGTGTGCAAATTGTGTGTACATATATAACTAAAAAAGAGCCAGATTTTCGTCTAACTCTTTTATTTTCAATCGTCGGGATACCAGGATTCGAACCTGGGACCCCCTGCTCCCAAAGCAGGTGCGCTAACCGGACTGCGCTACATCCCGTTTTTGTTTATTGCGGTGCAAAGGTATGATATTTTTTTATATTTCAAAATAAAAACTCTGAATTTTTATTCTACATCACATCTTTAGTTAAGTTCCTCAAACTGCTCCCGATATAAAGAATGATACTTACCATTCTGAGTCATAAGCTCTTGATGGCTGCCTTGTTCGATAATTTGCCCATGATCCAATACTAAAATTCTATCGGCATTGCGTACTGTCGATAATCTGTGGGCTATGATCAAGCTTGTACGCCCTTCCATCAACTGATCCAAGCCTTTCTGAATAAGCCCTTCGCTGCGGGTATCTATATTACTCGTTGCTTCATCCAACAGCAATATGGGCGGATCTGCAACCGCTGCCCTGGCTATATTCAGCAACTGCCGCTGCCCCTGGCTAAGGTTAGCCCCGTCATTCTCCAGCAATGTATTATATCCCTGAGGCAAGCGTTTAATAAAAGAGTGTGCCGCCGTTAATTTTGCCGCTTGTACTACTTCTTCATCCGTAGCATCAAGCCGTCCGAAACGGATATTCTCACACACTGTACCGGTAAACAGATGCGTATCCTGCAAAACAATAGCCATAGACTTGCGTAAACTCTCCCTTTTTATTTTCTGTACCGGATGTCCGTCTATTGTTATTTCGCCCGATTTAAGATCAAAAAAACGGGGTAACATGTTCTGTATGGTAGTTTTTCCCGCTCCGGTTTCCCCTATCAATGCAATCTTTATTCCCGGCCCGGCATGAAGGGATACCCCTTTAAGGATTAACTTTTCGGGTTTATATCCAAAATAAACATCCTTCATTTCCACATCACCTTTTACATTCGCCAAAGCGATAGCGTCTACAGCATCTTCCTGCTCGGGTACTTCGTCTATTATATGGAAGATGCGTTCCGCACCGGCAATAGCAGCCTGAATACTATTATAAAGGCTGGCCAGTTCGTTGATAGGACGACCAAATTGACGGGAATATTGAAGAAAAGCGGCCAGTCCACCGATATCAAAGCCCTTCAGAATGGCTAACAAAGCCCCTGCAATAGTGATTATTACATAATTAAGGGTATTCAGGTTTTGCATTACGGGCATCATCATGCCCGAATAGAACTGAGCCTTTTGAGCCTTATCCCTTAATCTCTGATTTAACTCGTCAAAACCGGCCTCTACTTTATTTTCACGACCGAATACTTTAATCACTTTCTGCCCGCTTATCATCTCCTCCGCATATCCGTTGGTTTCGCCCAGTATATCTTGTTGAGCTTTAAAATACTTCCGGCTACGCGAAACAATTCCTTTGGCGCTAAGGAACATTACAGGAACCGTTATCAAAGTAACCAAAGTCAATATAGGACTAATATATATCATCAGGCAGAAAATACCGGCAAGCATCAACGCGCTCGAAAGCATATCGGACAAACTGTCGGTCAAAGCATTACTGACCTGGTCAATATCGTTTGTGTAACGGCTCATCAAGTCCCCATGCTGATGTGTATCGAAATATTTGAGAGGCAATCGTTCCATTTGGCGAAACATATCGGCACGCATGTGCGTTACGGTGCGTTGTCCTATTTTGTTTAGCAGCCTGTATTGCACATAAGTAGCCCCTACACCCACAAGGTAAACAGCAGCCAGAAGGAGGAGTATCTTTATTAAACCGCCGGAATCGCCCGGAATAATATAATCATTAATAATCGGACGGATCATATACGAGCCTAACAAACCCGATACGACACTAAGTATAATTAAAAAGCCTGTTACAGATAAAAGCATCTTATCACATGCCAGGTACGATATCAACCTCAGAAAAGTTTTCCGTCCTGCCGCCGGCTTTCCACCGGCCTTATATTTATCTCCGTGCGCCATATTAAAAGACCATTTGTTGAGAGTTGTATATTTCTTTATACACCTCCGATTTCTCTAATAATTCGGAAGGCTTGCCAATAGCGTCTATTTCCCCGTCTTCGAGTACAATGACTCTGTCGGCCGATTGCATCGTATTTATCCGTTGGGTAATTATAAATACCGTCGTATCGCTTAAAAACTTGCTCATCCCCTTGCGTATCTTCAACTCCGTATCGGAATCTACGGCACTGGTACTATCATCCAGAATCATGATATTCGGCTTTCCCAGCAAGGCACGGGCTATACATATCCGTTGTTTCTGCCCTCCCGACACATTAATGCCTCCACGTCCAAGCAAAGTATCGTACCCATCGGTAAAAGACATGATGAAGTCGTGAGCCTGAGCAGCCTGAGTTGCTTCCACTATTTCGCCCATCGTAGCGCCGGGCTTTCCCCAGCGAAGATTTTCTATAATGGTTCCTGTGAATAGTTCATTCTTTTGAAGCACCATTCCTATCTTGGCATGCAATTCGTCGAGGCTATAATCTTTTACATTTACCCCATCTATCGTTATTTCCCCCTCCGATACGTCATACAAGCGGGGAATTAATTGGAGCATAGAAGTTTTTGCAGAACCCGTCGCCCCCACAACAGCTATGGTCTCCCCTTTACAAACATGGAAACTGATATTCTTCAACACATCGCTTTCACCTCCGGCATACCTGAAAGAAACATTCCGGAAGCAGACCTCGCCGTCTGTTATAATATGCTGTCCCGATAAACCCTGAGGCGTATTTGCAAGAGACGGCGCTATATTTAAGACTTCAAGTATACGCTCCGACGAAGCAGATGCACGCGCAATATTCATAATTACCATCGATAGCAACATCAGAGCCATTAACACCTGCATCAGATAATTCACAAAAGAAATCAGCTCCCCTACTTTCAGCTCCCCTGCTATAATTTTGTCTCCGCCTATCCAGAGTATAATGATGACAGAAGTATTCATTATCAATTGCATAACCGGAAATATAGACACTACAATATCAGATGCCCTGATAACCATATCGCGTAGCTCTTCGCTGCTTTTTTCAAATCGTTTCGATTCAAAATCTTCTCTGACAAAGGACTTCACAACACGTATGTTTATCAGATTTTCACGGACAATACCATTCAGCTTGTCTAATTTTTGTTGCACTTTCACAAAAAGAGGGACTCCCTTTCTAAGTATCAGACAGACGCTTGCACCCAGTACCGGAATCGCCCCCACAAGAACCAAGGCTAAACCGGTATTAATCTTTATGACAAAGAACACTGCCATTACAAGCATAAGCGGGGATCGTAATATAAGGCGCATAGACATCAGCACAACCTGCTGAATACGGGATATATCATTTGTCAGGCGGGTAATAAGCGAGGCTGAATTGAACCGGTCTGTTTCTGCAAAAGACAATTGCTGTATCTTATTGAACAGTATGCTTCGCAGGTCTGTGCCAAAACCAATGGCTGCACGGGAAGAGACATATGTATTTGCAATGCTGACTATCAACCCTGAAACAGAGATAACAATCATATAAACGCCAAGCTCTGTTATCACAGACATGTCTTTAGGCATGACCCCATTATCAATGATCCTGGCCATAAACCAAGGCTGTATTGTTTCACACAATACATAAACCAGAACCAGAAAAGGACTGAGAAGAAGGCTGAATTTATATTTCTTAAGTATTTGCCAATATAATTTCATTCACAAGATTTTATATTTATCAATATGCCGAGGGTATGTCAAAAGTCCTTTTGACACACCCTCAAATTAAGCATAACCTCCGGCCGTCCCTGTAAGGATAGCATAGCATTTCTGTTATGTACCCGGAGTTTTGCTATAAAATATAAACAGTTTCTAAGGATTGATCAGGAATAATACAGCGCGGTTCTTATCATTTTCAAGTTGGAATGGTTGCAGGCCGTCTCCTTTCCAGTTAATAGATAATCTGTTTTTGCTGATTCCGTATTTTGTCTCCATCGCTTTAGCAACCTCGTTAGAACGTTGCTCGGAAAGCTTCAGGTTGATTTTCGAATTGCCGGTTTTTTTATCTGCATACCCCGTAACTACACAAGTCGCATTAGGATGTTCGTTCAGGTAATTTACAGCTAATTCTATCTTAGACCATTCAGATGCGTCAATTACATACTTATTGATACGGAAAAATACAGGGTCTGTCAAGAAGAACGGTTCTCCTTTCGGTTGTTCTATCGGTTTTGCCTCCGGTTTGATCTCAGGAGTAGTTGTACTTATTTTCGGAACTTCTTCTGCCGGACAACAAAGATTCGGAATAACATCCGGACAACTAAAATACTTCTTTCTCATTCGGGTTGTACTCGACAAAACTATTTTTTCTCCGGAAACATCGCTTCTTAATATAGTAACACGGTCATCGTTAATTAACTGAACAGTCGCAGAATCTGAAGTATTTGTCGTAATTTGTGCTGTACCAGGCATGATAAACAAACCTAAGAGCATTAATAAAAATAAAAATCTTATATTCATAACAAGTCTGTGATGTTAAGGAAATATACTAATATGTTTATTCTATCAAAACGCAAATTTAATAAAATTTTGTCATTAAACGGCTATATTTATATGAAAAGATTGTAGAGCCGTAAAAATTACAGGCCCGATACTTTCGTCAGACGGCTTGCCCTATCTGATTTATTATTCCTTTCCTTATCTATTTTAAGCAATTAAGAAACAGTTTCTAAGCTTTTGCTTTTGCCTTAGCCTCTATTCCGGAAAATTCTTCAGCGAGTTTTCCTGCAACATCGCCGGTTACCTGATTGATCTTTTGTTTGCCTTTTCTTATTTCCTGTCTTGCTTTTACTCCGGCTCTAAGCGCTTTGCTCCGGCCTATAGTTAAACCAAGATCTAATTCTTCTTTAGCTTTACCCACAGTGTTGTTCAATCTGTTACGCAATTCTTCCCTGGTTTCTTCGTCCGACAACTTTATTGCTGCGTATGCACCTAATGCACCGACAGCCAGTCCTAATAGAAATCCTCTCATAATGTGTTATTTTAATGAATTAGACAATCCTTGTTCAACAAATATAGATATTTATTATTAATAACAACGAAGTAAATCAGATTGTTTTTTGGCCTGTCGGAGATGTTGTTTAAACAGTTTTTCAATTATGGTAAATTTTCCAGTCTGGAAGTCACACTTTCCTTATTCTTAAAGAAGGTTTTTGCTTTAACTGATTTAGCTTTAAATTCAACGGGTTTTTCCCATTTTGTTGAAGTTTTTGCCGGTTCACTGCCATCTGTGGTATATCTTATTTCAGCGCCGTCAACCGATGAATTAACATAAAGCTTTCCTTCCATAATTTTGATTCCGGGCTGCGGTATCCGATAATTGACATCCGAAGCTGATAAACGAGGCATTTCATGCTGCGTAATTTTAGCATTATATAATGTTATAGCCTCTTTATATAAAGTTTCATCATCTGTTTGTCCCCATTTGGGTTGGGTGTTCCATGCACGTTCAATTAAACCAAACATTTTCGGGAAAAGAGAGTACTCTATCATCCCGGAATTCCGGATAGTCTCAGACCATAGTTGTCCCTGAATTCCTTTTATTTCTTTACGGTTATTCTCAGCCAGAGGCACTTTTTCAAGCGAAGTTTTTCGGGTGTCGATGGGCTCTCCTTTCAGGGTATGTCTTACCGATCTGTAAATATTGTATGGTAACATATCAAAGGAATTGTATTCGTTTACAAATCCGGCCCAATATGCTCCCGGTTCTTCCTGATGTTTATTGTAAGACAGGTCAAAATAGAAGTTCGAAATATTGCACAAAACAACCGGATATCCGGCATTTGCAAGATTATAAGGTATTTGGTCGCTTTTCCATTCAGGGATTGTACTCCAACAATAGCTCAATACATTCTCATTTGCAAATCTCTTATTTGCCGTTTTGTTTGGCAATAAAGCTACTTCCTGCCAAGCGCCTGACTGTATTTTTTTTTCTTTTAATATTTTGATTGTGCGTTCGATAAAGTAGTCTTTCAAATCTCTTAGTTCCTTTATATCATTCTTTCCCATAAATGCGTTCGCTATTGGAGAGCCTTTCCATGCACCTTGTGGTACTTCGTCCCCTCCCAAATGCAGGATATCTAATTTACTCCCTGCATCATAATACATCATATCTAGTTCGGTTACGATCTTTTCGACAAAACGATATGTTGAAGGTAAAGCAACATTGATAACATTATCATTGAAACTTTGAGCGGAAATATATCGGGATGTATCGGCAAAATCGCTTAATAGATACTCAGTAGCTTTTTCCTTATCATTGTCAATGTATTTATAATAGCGGGTATTCATAGCTTTGAGCGCGGCGCGGGCATGTCCGGGCAAATCAATTTCAGGAACGATCTTGATGTGCCTTTTCTTGGCATATTTCAATATTTTTATGAAATCGTTACGGGTATAATAACCGTTTGCCGTAGAAGTGGCGTCATTAGGATTCCACCCGCCGCCATAAGCAGGGTATAGGCATTCTCTTTCATCTAAAGTATGCCCACGGCGGGATCCTACATCCGTTAACTCTTCAATCCCTGGTATTTCCAGCCTCCAGCCTTCATCATCGGTGAGATGCAGATGCAGAACATTCATTTTATACATCGATAATAAATCTATCAACTTGAAAACAGTTGCCTTTGTCGTGAAATTGCGTGCGACATCAAGCATCAATCCTCTATGTGGCAAATCCGGATAATCCGTGATTTCCATATTTGAAAGTTCCGAAAATGGATTATTTGTTCCAATAATGGCAAACAATGTTTGTATACCGTTAAAAATGGAATGAGGTGTTTCTCCTTTTATATCGATGGTTCCGTTATTAAAGATTAGTTGATACTCCTCCTTGTTTTCATTTGAGGCAAGTGTTTTTACCAGATTTATTTTTACCGAACCTTTGGCGGAAATAGCGCAACCATATAGAGATACCAGCTTATCTGTCAGAATTTCTGCTTCATTCGAGAAAACAGGATCATAATTAAGAGATATGCTTTTCGTAAAATGAAATGAATCGTTGTTTACCTTAACCGATTTTATTGACGGAAAGATATCCGTTTTAGATAAAGTAATCTTATTGGTAAATAATTCATTCTCATCGTATACTCTATTTCCGACCGGATAAGGCAACTCATTTGCATTTGTTCTGGACCATTGTGCTTCGTACGTGAACGGGATAGTTTTAATATTCAGGGTAATGGGCTG
The DNA here is from genome assembly GCA_031263965.1 of Prevotella sp. Classification (GTDB taxonomy): domain Bacteria; phylum Bacteroidota; class Bacteroidia; order Bacteroidales; family Dysgonomonadaceae; genus Dysgonomonas. Next base: position 9,359 of record JAISES010000068.1, read on the forward strand.
TGTTTGTTTTCCATCCTTTGTTAGCTTTATCAGATACGCGCCTTCCGGAGCAGCTGTTTGTTTTATCAGGCTTCCTTTGCAACGGAAAGTTAAGCTAAGGGTGTCATTGGGTAATATTGCTCTGTATTGCGATGATGGGTACATCTTATAGTAAGTTGCGCCGATTCTTCCTACTACCAGAGGGTATGATTTATCCATAATGGGTATAACCGGCTTCAAATTGAAATAAATGATCCAATTGTTATCGAGGGGGATATTGCTATGATTTACAATTTTAAAAGTATTCTCGAAGCAGCCGGGTTCTATTTCATTAGCTCCCATCTCCCAGACCAAAGATAAGGGAGGTATACTATTATCTTGTGCCTGGCTGTTAGAGTAAATGGAGATAATAAGCAAGAACAGTATTAGATAAGATCTTTTCATGAAGTAGCGATATTTTAATTTCGTTGATATACTTTTACGTAATCTATGTCATGATATTGAGGGAAAACGGTTGTAATCAGCAATATATTGGAGACCGACTCTTACGGTATTATAGATTATACCGTTTTAGCAACTGCTCTAACGGATTGTTACAGATTGTATATCTAATAGATATTTCTGTTTTTATATAATTGCAATTATTTCGATACAAATATATGTGTTTTCTTAAAAAGACGCGGTTGTTTTACATTTATTAATTGTTATGCAGATATTTTAAGATGTGTTTGTGCTTGAAGTCGCATATTTGTATAAAAACAGATGGCAGATTGAAACGTTTTATTTATTAACTATTAAGATCTCCTGTTTAAATTTACAACGAATAATTTGAATGATATAAATTTAAACAGACTCTTAATAATAAAACTCAAAAGTACATAAATTATTTAAAAAGTGAAGGGAAGACATCCTTAGAAACTGTTTGAATTTTAGCGAAAAATATTATTATAGGATTTGAAAAAAAACTTCTTAGCAATTTTTTTATGCTCTTTTCAGCGTATTTTATCCTTTTTCCTTTTGGTTTAGCCCGCTAAACCTGCAAGCAAAAAGAATAAAATCCATCTGAAAATATCTATAAAAAAAATTTGCTATAAAATTCAAACAGTTTCTTAGTACGGGGTAATAGCATCAAAAATTCGAGAAGGAATATGAGGGAAGGTTGTAAAATAACTATATTTGTGCTAATCTGATATTATATGAGAAATAGATGGGTAAGAGATTAATATATTTATATGCATTGCTTCTGTTCGCTTCTTATGTATGCTGTCAGAATTTAAACTACCGGTCGTTTAGGAACATCATACCGAGTTCGGAAGCGTCTACTGTGAATTGTTTTGTTCAAGATACACAAGGATTAATCTGGATTGGTACTAATAAGGGGCTTTTTTGTTATAACGGGTATTCGACTCAGCAACATTTCGTATTTGGAGAAAAGACCAATACGTTAATACATGCTATTGTGACTTATGGTGATAGTCATTTATATTTGTGTACCGACAACGGTATTCTTATCTATAATTACAAAACCGACAG
>JAISES010000095.1 GCA_031263965.1 Prevotella sp.
GAAAAGAACACTTCCGGATTTCTAAGCAAAGACTTTAAGAATAATAATTTAGATATTGAAATTAACTCAAGATACACAGCTCAGGACTGGGACGGATTCCAAAAACTGGTACAGGCATCCAGCCTTCAGGACAAAGACCTTGTATTAAGAGTATTGTCTATGTATACGGATCCTGAAACCAGAGAGAAAGAAATTAAAAACATTTCGGCAGTGTACCAGGATCTGGCTGAAACTATTTTGCCTAAACTTCGCCGCTCCCGCTTGATGGCTAATGTAGAAGTTATCGGTAAAACAAATGAAGAACTGAAAGATGCTACAACAGGAAATGGTATTTCGGAACTGACAGTAGAAGAATTGCTTTTTGCCGCTAACTTAGAAGGTGTCTCAAAAGAAAGAGTATATACTACAATCACGCAAAGATTCCCTAACGACTACCGCGGCTGGAATAATCTCGGTGCATATTATTTACAAAATGGACAAACAGCTAAAGCGGTACAGGCATTCAACAAAGCCGTGCAGATATCATCCCGCGCTCCTGAAGCGAACATGAACCTTGCACTGATCTCATTGTCGGAAGGAAATACGGCAAAAGCAGAACAGCTATTAGGCAATGCTGCCGGCTCAAACTCCCTGGATGAAACATTAGGTTTGTTATACATCAAAAAAGGCGACTATAACAGAGCAATACAATCATTTGGCGATACCAAATCAAACAATGCGGCATTGGTTCAGATATTGACAAAAAATTACAATAAAGCTCAACAAATATTGGATGCGGTTTCGGACAAAGATGCTACATCTTATTATTTAGCTGCTATTGTAGCTGCAAGAACAAATAATGCTGCCGGTGTGGCTGGAAATTTAAAATCAGCAATTGATAAAGGCGCATCAAAATTGGATATAGCCAATGATACTGAATTCGCTAAATATCTGCTAAACAGCGATATTAGAAACCTGTTATTCTAACTATCTTATAATAAAATAGATAGCCTGGCATAAAACCAGGCTATTTTTTTATAACTTCATCATCCAAAGTATTGAACATGGAAAATACTCAAGTATTTAAATTGAAAGATTTTCTCGACAAAAAGGTCGAACAGTATAACACCCCTGACTTTATACCCAACGATCCGATTAGTATTCCTCATAGTTTCGGATTCAGGCAAGACAGGGAAATAATGGGTTTCTTTGCCGCTATTTTTGCATGGGGGCAACGGAAAACGATTATCAATAAGTGTAAAGAATTAGGCGACAGAATGGACAATGCACCTTTCGACTTCATTGTCGGGCATAGCGATACCGATCTGAAAAAGCTTTTGGATTTTAAGCATCGCACATTCAACGATACAGACCTGCTCTATTGCGTTGAGTTTATGAAAAGACATTATTCGAATCATAAAAGCCTTGAAGAGGCCTTCTTCCCTACAGAAAATATGGACGTAGAGGCGGGATTAAATCACTTTCGTTCATATTTCTTTTCTTACCCCGATGCACCGACCCGAACCCGTAAACATATCCCCTCTCCTGTGCAAAAATCTGCATGCAAACGGATGAATATGTATCTGAGGTGGATGGTTCGAAAAGATAATAAAGGGGTGGATTTCGGCATATGGTCCAAGGTAAAGCCATCTCAGCTTATCTGCCCGCTCGATCTTCATGTGGAACGTACAGCCCGCAAAACAGGCCTGCTTCAAAGAGATAAACCGGACTGGCAGGCAGCCGTAGAACTTACAAACAATCTGAGAATACTCGATCCTGCAGATCCGGCAAAATATGACTTTGCCTTATTCGGTATCTCGATAGAGGAAAAATGTATAATATATTAGCGTTTAAGGTATTGACGATATCTTGAATATGTTTTTTTCAGCACTTCCGATTTTTTCTTCCAATAATCCAGTTTCTCCGGATTGTGCTTCAAGGTATAGGCTGCTTTAGCAGCTCCCAGCTTCAACATATTAGCCCAATATAGTAATGCTGTCTTAAATTTACCCTTAGTCTTGCTAAAATAAACAAATTTGCTATACCAATGCTCCTGATATGACCATTTATTAAGTTCTTTGCTCTTATTTTCAGCAGAACCTCCTTGTAGGTGTATTATCTCGGCTTCCGGTACCGATATGATTTTATATCCGGCTTTTTGTATTCGGTAACAAAGCTCAACCTCTTCGAAATAAAGAAAAAAATCAGGATCGAATCCCTTGAATTTATTAAACAAAGAAGCGGGTATGAACAAGTCCGCACCAACAATCACATTTACAGTCTGAGGCATTCTTGTATGATTAAAACCTGTATGTCTTTTTCTGTTGAAGATAATTTTATATTCTAAAGTAAGAAAATCAATATCATAATAAGAAGATGCCGGAGTCATATCTCCTTTATACATATTCCCTCCACAAACACCTGCCTGCGAGTTTGCTTCCATAAATTCGTATAAAATGGAAATAGCATTGTTTAGTAGTAGCGTATCGGGATTCAGAAAAAACAAATACTTCCCGTTAGCATGGGAAACACCCAGATTATTTGCACGTCCGAATCCCAGATTCTCTTCCGAAAAGATAAAGTGCACCGTTGGATATTTTTCGGTAAGATGGTCCAGCGATTCTTTCTCTGAATTATTATCTACAACTATTATTTCGTAATCGACACCCTCTGTTTTCGATTGCACAGAACGGATACAGTTACCCAATAATTCGGCCGTATTGTAGTTTACAATAATGATGCTTACCGCTATTTCCATGCTGTTATTTTACATTACTGGCTTTTAATCCTTTGATTACAGCTGACGAAAATCCGGCGTGTTCCATTTCATTCAATCCTTTTATAGTAATCCCCCCCGCAGTAGTAACTTTATCTATCTCCACTTCGGGATGAGTTCCATTGGCCTCCAGCAACTCAATAGCCCCTCTGAGCGTTTGTAGAACTGCATTCTTCGCCTGATCGGGATAAATACCCATCTCTATTCCACCCTCCATCGCCGCTCTTATATAACGAAAAGCGAAAGCGATTCCACATGAAGTGAGGGCGGTTACAGCCGGAAATAATTCCTCATCCACTTGTTCGGCCTTGCCTAAAGCAGCAAAGATTGCACATACTTGTTGAGTTTGCTTATCACTTGCTCCCAGCGAAGCGATGTATGTCATACTTTGGCATACCGAGACAGCCGTATTAGGCATAACACGAAAGACAGGCTGATCAGGGCTTGTCCATCCCTGCAATTGGCTCAAAGTTATACCCGAAGCAACCGAAACAACCAATTGTTTCGCATTCAGCAATGATTTATATGTTGTCAAAATATCCTCTATCATCCACGGTTTGACAGCTACAATTACAATGTCGGATTCTGAAAGTGACGAATAATCGGCAATTACAACATTCAAATCCCCGCAAAACGCTTTCAGGCGTTCTACATTCTTGCCTTTATGATCGACAACTGTAATATCCTTTGGATAAATACTTCCGCCAACAGCCAAACCACAGGCTATAGCCCCCCCCATATTACCGGCTCCTATAATTGATATTTTCATGCTTAAATTGTTTTTGAAACAAAGTTAAAAAACTTACAAGGCTTCAACGAAGAAATTGTTTAAATTTCAGCGAAAAATATTATTAAGTTCCATAAAATAATTATTGTCGTATCCGATTGTTCTATTTCTCTCATCATTGTGAGGAGTGCAATGACGAAGCAATCCGAAAATTGGTCGGTTAGCGGTAGGGGCAGCCCTTTGTGACTGCCCGAAAAAATACAACTGGATTGCTTCGGGTAAACCCTCGCAATGACGGGTTACGAGGCGTCTTTCCTCTTTCCGTCATTGCGAACCGTTGCGGTGAAGCAATCCAATGACGCAAGAAAACGAACATATATTTTAAACCTGGTAACGTGTAAAAAATAATTTGGTAACTTTGATGGTAAATTCGCTAAAATTGAAACGGGCTCTTTATCAAGCAACTGACCGGTATTCTTTGATAAACAGCAACTTGAATTATATTTAGAAAAACGTTATGCACAAAATAGATATAATCGACAGTGGATATATTATGGCCGATGGAGGCGCTATGTTTGGAGCTATACCCAAACGCGCATGGTCGCGCAAATATCCGTCGAACGATCGAAACCTGTGCCCTCTTGTCATGCGATGCGCTTTAGCGACATCCAACAACAGGAAAATACTCATCGACACCGGAATGGGTAACAAACATCCCGATAAAGTATCATATTATCAGCCTTATTCGCTGACGAACATAGAAGAAGCTATCCGCGATCGGGGATACGCATCGGATGAAATAACCGATGTAGTACTGACTCACCTTCATTTCGACCATTGCGGACACGCTACACGGAAAGACGATCATGGAAATATAACACCGGCTTTCAAAAATGCCAGATATTGGTTAAGTCTCAAACAATGGGAAAATTTCCGGAATCCCAACTTGTTGGAAAAGGATTCAATATTTGCTGAAAATATTATGCCGGTATATGAAGCAGGACTTTTAAATTTAATTAATCAGGACATACAGATATGCCAGGGATTCGGGTTAAGATTATTTGACGGGCACAGTGCCGGACAACTGGTTGCCTATATAGAAACGGAAAATGACGGCACATACACCTTTCCTGGCGATTTGATCCCCACCTCCGCGCACGTTCCATTGGAATGGATTTCGGCATACGACATATGCGCCTTAACTTCAGTAAAGGAAAAACAAAGATTTCTCACCGTAGCCGAAAAGGAGAATTACACGCTTATCTATTGCCACGACACGGTACATACAATGAGTAAAGTGAAAAAACTGAATAACAATTTTAAAGCCTGTTTCTGAGAAACTGTTTGAATTTTAGCGAAAAATATTATTATAGGATTTGACAAAACTTCTTAGTAACGTGTAAAAAATAACTTGGTAACTTTGACAGTAAATTCGCTAATAATTAATTGATTAAACATTATATAGAATAGAGTTTATATTTAATAGAATATTATCATATTAGTTTACAGGCATTCACAGTATATGTTTTTAACCACGGAGCCGCACAGAGTTTATTTTCACGGAGTTACACTGTGTACCCTGTGATTTTTTTACTCCGTGAAACTCCGTGGTTAATTTGCTATAAAATTCAAACAGCTTCTGACTTTTTTAATTCTTTTTAGGCAATATGATTCAAGCAAGTAAGTTAAATAAGGGTACATTTACCGTAATATTTATTATAGTTAATGAAAAAAATATTTATTATAATCTCCCTGCTCCTTTGCGCTACCATACTTTCGGCTCAAACTTATGAAGAAATGGTAACCAAGTCGATGGACTATCTGGACAAGAAAGATTATTTCTCTGCCGAACAGTCCCTGAAAGCAGCTTTACGAAAAGAACCGGCCAATCCCAACAACATCATGTTAATGGTAAACCTGGGGACAATACAACGTAATTTAGGAAAGTACGACGAAGCGCTCGTCTCCTATAACATTGCCATTGATAGATATCCCAGGAAAATATTTTTAAGACAAAGCAGGGCCGCCCTATACTGTGAAATGGGAGAATACGGAGAGGCAATGAAAGATTATAACGCCATACTGCTTTCCGACCCGAACGACCTGGAAGCCCTGTATCGCCGTGGTTTATTGCATCTTCACAACAAAGAATTATTATCTGCCGAAGATGATTTTGAAAAAATTGTTTCCATTGTACCCGAAAGCCTTCCTGGAAAAATGGGTATAGCCCTTATAATGAAAAGAAGAGGAAACTGGAAAGATGCAGAAGAATATTACACTGATCTGATATATAAAAATAAATCGAATGCAGAACTCTATTTCAACCGTGCCGAGTGCTACCTGCAATTGAATAAACTGGCACGGGCGAATGAAGATATCGGAAAAGCCTTGGAACTAGGTATCAGCGATCCATTGATTTATATACTCAGAGGGCAGTTGCGATTAGCCCAATACGATAAACGAATGGCCAAAGAAGATTTTCTGAAGGCCCAAGAGAATGGAGTGAGCGAATCTATCGTGTCCGATTTTCTCCGTTTATGTAAATAAAACACAAATAAAATCTATATTTTTGTAGCCTCAAAATATTAATATTTACAGTATGACGGAATCAAAGATTATCGCTGTTATTGCAGTAAAAGCTGCATATCGGAAAGAGATGGAAGAAATATTGCACGCTGTAGTGGATGAAACTCGTAAAGAGGCCGGAAACATTTCGTACGATCTTCATCAGAATTGCCAAAATCCGTTGAAATATACGATCCTCGAAGTCTGGAAATCTCAGGCAGCAATAGATCTGCATAACGGGAGCGCACACTTCAAGGCTTTTGTGAAAGCGATAGAAGGCAAAGTAGATAGTCTGACTGTGGATATTATCAAACAAGTTTACTAAATACGACAAAATATTATGTACAGAAATCACACGTGCGGAGAACTTAGACTGAAGGATGCGAATAAACAAGTAACCCTTGCAGGATGGGTACAAAGAGTACGCAAACTCGGCGGAGGAATGACTTTTATCGACCTGCGCGACCGCTATGGGATCACTCAATTGGCATTTAGCAAAGATGTGCATGCGGATCTATACGAACAATCGAACAAGCTGGGACGCGAGTATGTGCTGCAAGTAACAGGCACTGTACAAGAACGTTCGAATAAAAACATGAATATTCCGACCGGCGAGATCGAAATAATTGTAAACAAGCTGGTTGTGCTTAATACATCGGAAGTTCCACCATTTACCATTGAAGACGAAACCGATGGAGGCGATGATATCCGTATGAAATACCGTTATCTGGACTTACGCCGCAATGCAGTACGCAAGAACCTGGAACTTCGCCACAAAATAGCATTCGAAACACGCCGTTATCTGGATGATCGCCGGTTTTTGGAAGTAGAAACCCCTGTTTTAATAGGTTCTACACCCGAAGGCGCCCGCGACTTTGTAGTCCCTTCACGTATGAATCCGGGTGAGTTTTATGCTTTGCCTCAATCGCCTCAGCTATTCAAACAATTATTGATGGTATCAGGCTTCGATCGTTATTTTCAGATTGTAAAATGTTTTCGCGACGAAGACCTGCGTGCCGACCGTCAACCGGAATTTACACAAATAGACTGTGAAATGTCGTACGTCGATCAGGAAGATGTGCTTAACATGTTCGAAGGACTGACAAAACATCTGTTCAAAGTTGTAAAAGATATTGAGATACCCGATTTTCCCCGCATGACCTATGCACATGCTATGAAATATTATGGATCGGACAAGCCGGACACACGCTTCGGCATGGAATTAGTTGAAATAAAAGACCTTACTACAGGTAGAGATTTTGTCGTTTTCGATTCCTCGGAGTATGTGGGCGCAATATGTGCCAAAGGAGCAGCAACATATACCCGCAAGCAACTGGACGTGCTTACCGATTACGTAAAACGTCCGCAAATAGGTGCTAAAGGATTAGTCTATGCGCGTTACGAGGCTGATGGCTCGTTAAAATCATCCGTAGATAAATTCTACAATCAGGATGATTTGAAAAAATGGGCCGAACGCTGCCGGGCTGAACAGGGAGACCTTATCCTTATCATATGCGGTGAAACAGAAAAAGCCCAAAAGCAATTGTGCGAACTTCGGCTTGAGGTGGGTGAACAACTTGGATTGCGCGACAAAAACAAATTTAATTGCCTTTGGGTTATCGATTTCCCTCTATTGGAAAAGGATGAAGAATTAGGCCGTTTCTTTGCCAAACACCATCCTTTCACCAGCCCTAAAGACGAAGATATAGCTTTGCTCGATTCCGATCCGGGTGCTGTACGGGCCAATGCCTACGATATGGTGATCAACGGCGTGGAAGTTGGAGGCGGTTCGGTGCGTATTTTCAACAGCCAATTGCAGAAAAAGATGTTCCAGGTATTGGGATTTACAGAAGAAAAAGCTCAAGCCCAGTTTGGTTTCTTAATGAATGCATTCAAATACGGAGCACCTCCGCATGCCGGTTTGGCCTTTGGACTTGACCGTCTCGTCTCTTTATTTGCCGGGCTTGACAGTATTCGCGATTGTATCGCCTTCCCGAAAAATAATTCGGGGCGGGATGTCATGATAGACGCGCCTTCCGTTATCGATCAGGAACAGTTGGATGAACTAAATCTCAAGATAGACAACAAACATTGTATAGAATAATTGGAGATAAGTACCCCTACAAAATTAATTTATACTATTAAATTCTAAAAAGTCTTATAGAGATAGAGAATTTGTAAAATAAGAATAGTATAAACTAAATATGGTGACGTACTTATGCAGCCTGAAATATTGTGTATCTAAATTGCTATAACCATGCTGCAAATTGGTTATTCCAATGTTTTTCCAACTGACATACGGGTAACTGTAAGGAGGTAAGAATATTCTATAATAAGGAAGCAACAATTGGAATTGAGGGTGAGTAAAGCCCGTCAGGCTACGGAAACTTTTGGGATTATTCATATGATCTTTATATTGCATCGGACAAAGATAAGCGCATACGCGATATATAGCAAATCTATTTTACATTAACTCTAATGTATATAGCTGTCATTTATAGCGAATTAACCACGGAGTTTCACGGAGTAAAAAAATCACGGGGTACACAGTGTAACTCCGTGAAAATAAACTCTGTGTGGCTCCGTGGTTAAAAACATATACTGCGAATACCTGTAAACTAATATGATAATATTCCATTAAATATAAACTCTACTGTTTAAATTTTCAATAATGCCTCAATTTTTATGGGACATTGGTGGTTTTTAAATAATCAATAAAAATAAGTGATGTGTTTATATGTTCTATTTCCCTCCCGTCATTGCGAGGGTTTACCTGAAGCAATCCAATGACAGGAGAAACTGGCTATTAATTTGTTAAATCTAATTGAAAAAGATTATTTATTACGAAATTAGATGATGAAATCTAAAATTTGTTGTAAAATAGCAGCCTGATTTGATATTTTATATGATGCGCAAAACTCTAGCTCTACTGATTATATTGTTTAGCTTTCTGAATGCCTTACAGGCTCAGGAGCCGATAACCGCCCGTCTAGCGCCAAACAGTATACCGAACATTGCTCCGGCCCAATTTACAGGGGGTGAAAACAACTTTTATAAATACCTGTCTGACAATATAAAATATCCGCCGGTGCTTATTAAAATAAAACTGGAAGGCAGCCTTGATCTTAAATTCACGATAGACAAACAGGGCAAGGTAAAAAATATAGAAATAATCAGAGGATTCGACCCCGATGCTGATGATGAAGTTTTGCGTGTGGTACGAACTATGCCGGCATGGATACCGGCCAAAGAAAATGAAGAAACTGTAGATTACATTCACCACCTTACTGTGGCATTCACATTAACCGAAGGGCTTATAGAACAATCGGAAAAGCCTGTTGAAGAACCTACCCCGGAAACTGCAAAGACAGTCGTACCTCTCATTGCAGAGCAACCGCAAGAGGACACTGCGCTTAAAGAAGATAATCTCAATCATGCTCCCAAATTTCCAGGCGGCACAGAAGCGATGGAGGCTTATTTCAAAAAGAATATGAAATATCCTAAACGAGCTATTGAATACGGGATAGAAGGACGCGTTGTTTTCAACCTGGAAATATCTGCCGAAGGAAAGATTTCTAATATCCGGTTATTCAAAGGACTCTTCTACGAGTGCAACGAAGAAGCCTATTACCTGATTAAGAAAATGCCCGACTGGATACCAGGTATAAAAGACGGGAAACCCGCTGCTATGCAGGTTATGGTGCCGGTTGCTTTCACGTTGCCTAAGTAGATTCCCTATATTCCCATCCAAAAAAAGAAGGCCTCAGAGGATCTAACTTTGAGGCCTTGTCTTTCTATGTAAATTCTTTAATTCTGTCCGCCGCCGGTTTGGCCTTGTTCTCCTTGACCACTTTGTCCACCGCCCATAGAATCGTCATTGTTGATTCCGCGTCTGGTTTTCTTTATCTGTTCCTTCATTTCTCCAAAACGGAACGAAACAGATATACCGAATCCACGCATACGACTGGTAGAGATGCTTTCACTAAAGAACTCCGGAGACCATGTCTTGCTCTTCCATTCATTATTTTTCTGTAATGGATTTTGAACATAGGCTCTAAGATTAAGCTTGTCTTTTATAAATCCTTTGCTCACAGATACGCTATGGAAGAAATATGACGAGCCCTCATTTTGCAAACTAATATAAGGCGTAGATCCCCCAATATTCAGATAGAATCTTAATGATTTAGGGAATGAATATTGCGCTCCACCCCATAGATTACCGGAAAATCCATGATTCCTATCACCCGATTTGTTAGATTTTATATCGGTATACCGCCCTGACAAATTTGAGTAAAGACGTATTTTCTGATTCGGACTCCAGTTTATATAGCCGTTAAGACCTAAAGTACTTCCTTTCGCAACATTTTCGTATGTAGTATACATAATGTTATCCCTCATTGTAGAGACATTTTCTATCCCATTATTCTGAAAATTATATGATAGATTGACATTAAAGTTCAGTTTAGGATTGAAAAAGCTATAATTAGTGTTCAACGAATGGCTCTTTACCGCATCCAGTCCCGGATTACCGACCTGAACAAAATTTGGATCCGAAGAATTCTCATAAGGGTTTAACTGCCATATACCCGGGCGCGAAATACGCATATTATAGCCAAATCTTATAGTTTGCGCTGGTTTCAGTTGATACGTAAAAGTAGCCGAAGGAACAAAGTTACCATAATCAGCTTTAAAATTGGCTTCTGTTTTTAATGGAAATTTTGCATCCAGCCATGTAGCCTCATAACGTAAGCCGGCCTTTACACCCCACTTTTTGAATTTTGCACTATATCCGCCATACGCCGAAAGAATATCCTGTTCATGCTTAAAACGGTCAGACAAAGGTCTATCCTCAGCTTCCCAATCAGAACCATCCCATTTCTTATATCCGCTGGTACTTTCATTTAAGCGTATAATATACTTAACGCCAGCCTCTATATTATGTATTTTCCCAAAAGGGGTGACAAAGTCGGCTTGAAATGTATGTTCTTTCATATCTGCATCTGAGAATTGCCTGTTAGTAACGGCAGTAACAGGAGGAGTTCCTGCCAGAACGTTAATATCGCTATTCGATTTCGAATCATTAGGATTTAAGCTCAAACGATACGAAGTAGTAAAGAGTTGATCCTTTTTCTTAAAGGTTCGCTGATAATCCACATTTATATCTGTACCACCATAATTGCCGTTAGAGTTTCCTGCCTGATTATATTCATATGTTTTCGTAATTCCATCATCTTGCAGCATTTTGGTTGAAGTCTCCGAACGTCCTTTACTAGTTCCATAATAACGGTTAAAGCCGACATTAATCAGATTGAGTGTGTCTATTTCAAAACTGAGTTCTCCTGATCCGAATTGCCCGTTACCTCTATTTTTAGAGGAGCCGTTTCCATATAAATATTTATTGTTTTTTGCATAAACCGTATTCCTTAAGTCCTCCCTGTATGAAGTGCTGCTTCCTGTTGACTGACGCCAGTCATAGTAGTTATAACTACCTGTAAATCCAATTTTTCCATATTTCATTGACAGATAAGCACCTCCATCATAACCGCCAAATCCGTCGCGTTCTCTGACGCCACCATTCAATGTTGCGGTATATCCACCCATCGAAGAATTGCTTTGAGTAATAATATTAATAATACCGGTCACACCCTCCGCATCATATTTTGCTCCCGGATCGGTTATTACCTGTATATCTTTTACTGTATTGGCAGGCATACTGCGCAGAACCTCTTTTGGATTATTCGTAATCATATTTGAAGGTTTACCATTCATATATATTTTAAAGCTGCTCGACCCTTTCAATTGGATATTTTCTTCTCCATCCACCGTAATCATCGGTACTTTTTTCAGCATCTCCAGCACATTGTTAGTATTAGCCTCCGGATCGCTTTCCATGCTATAAACAATTTTATCCAGATCTACTTGTACTAAAGGTTTCTGAGCCGTTATCACAACTTCCGACAACGTTTTTTCAACCATCGGGATTTTGCCTAAGTCCACCACCTTTTGGCCGCCAACCGTAATATCTTTTTTTACTGCATCTTTGCCGATATATTCTATTGACAATACATATTCACCGGCCTTGTTCAACGAAAACTGAAATTTACCATTATCGTCCGCTGCAACAGCTTTTAATAAAATAGGACTGGATTTGTCCATAACTTTGACGGTTGCATACGAGATAGCTTCGTTTGTCAGAGAGTCAACTACCTGACCTTTAATCTGAACATTAACCGATGAAGGCGCTTGAGCACCCGCTAAGGTGGAAATAAGTACAGACAGAATGATCAAAAATGTGCGAATTTTCATAAAATTGTCTTTGTTTTTTAGTTGAAGTAGATTCGGAGAACTAAGATATAAATTACTCTGATTTTTTAGTCTCTTTACTATACGTTAGTAGAACAGATTACATATTTATCACTAAATCCATGAACTTTTTATCATTTTTAACTAAACAAATTAAAAGACACCTGCTATTAAACAGATGTCTCTTAAAAATGATTCTTTCTTAAATTATCTACAACACGGGATGTCTTTTATTGTATATACTGTCCCGTATAATTCGATACGCTTCACATCTTGTGTATCTACAGCCATTGTAACCCGATCCCGATTGCTCTTCTTCGACAAATCGAATGATATATGCAGGATGTCGTCATTGTGCCGGAAAGTGCTACATCCCCGTATACCGTAATTGGGATATTTCCAGAAGAAAGATAATGTATCCGGACTTGTACGGCAGATACTGAAATCATCGGCTCTTTTATCTACAAACCATCCATCTCTACGGGCAGAATACCATAAGCCAAAGACTGCTATGAGAATACTCAATGTCACCAAAATTGGGAACAGCTCTCTCATGGTTGTTTAGTCTTTTTTATCTTTCTTTTTTTCTATAAAATAAGCTATAACAAGGCCTATACCGCCAAAGACTGCTGCACACGAAGGATATAGCACATCTACAGAACGCATCGATATCCATCGCGTAGCGCCATTTACGTAAGTCGGCACGGCTGTCGATATATCCACTACTGTGGCGATAACCACCCCTAAGCCAACACCTATCAACAGCAGCCCGATACGGATAGACCATGAACCTACACTTTCATCCTTATACACAGGGAAATTAATACGGTGTTTCAACGTTTCAGGATCGACATTCGATAATTTTTCAATTATAGATATTCTTTCATTACGACGTACAAACAATTCAAATACCTTATAAATACCAAGGGTTATAATACCCAACACAAAAATTGGAACTAAATCGTGCATATTACAATTATTTTTAAGTTAAACATTTCTATTTTTTGTTCGTTTGTCTATTTTGACGCTGCATATTCCGGAAGGTTACAAACTTACCGAAAAATTTTTCAGAATATTTTTTACTCTTACATTTGTAACCTATCATATAAACATGCGTCATACGGGTATGGCTGAGTTCAACGACATCTTTTACATACGGCAGGTCAAAAACGGAAATACCGGTGCGTTTGTCCATATTGTCCGCCGCTATGAGAGAATGGTATTTACCATTGTCGGAAAAATCGTCTCCCGCCGTGCCGATGCGGAAGATATTACTCAGGAAGTATTTATCAAGGTATTTCAGTCTTTAGGCCAATACCGGGAAGAAGCCGGTTTTGGTACATGGTTGTACCGGATAGCGTACAACACAACGATATCGGAACTGCGCAAACGAAAACATGAATTTATGCCGGTTGAAGACCGTTTCGACAATATACCCGACAGTGGAATATCAAATGCGATAGATGAAATCGGCACGGAAGAGCAATTAGGATATCTGGATAAGGTACTTGAAAAGATGCCGCCTGATGATGTTCTGCTGATAACCATGTTTTACTTAAACAGCAACAGTGTGCAGGAAATCAGCAGCATAACAGGAATAAGCACAGCAAATGTAAAAGTAAAGTTGCACAGAATAAGAAAATTTATGAACTTTGAAATAAATAAACTCATACAGCAATGAACGAAGATAAAGACAGACTCAGGGGTTTATTTCGGGAAATGAAATTAGACAAACCGTCAGCTGGCTTCGAATGCCGCCTGATGCAAAGCATACATGCCATAACAGAAAAACAAACGAAGAAAGGACCCATTCCGGCTAAAAGTATTTTGGCAATAACCGGAGGAATTTTAGGAATCCTGGGTATACCTGCGGCTATTCTGTGGTGGTTAGGCATTTCTATCAAACCGGAGATTCAACCTGTTGAAGCTGATTTTTCATTCAGTATGCCTGCCATAAATATAAATCCATATGTCATCTCTATTGCATCCGTATGTCTGTTGCTTTTAGTTACAGATATGCTGATTCGCAGGCGTATCTGGGAAAAGAAGAATAAAGATTAGGGTTTAGCCGATGATATCGAACCGCGCAAACTTAAGCAATAGCTGTTTTACGCCTGAATTTTCGAACTCAACAGTTGCCTTGCGGCTATCCGGATCGCCCGACACGGCGGTTACTTTACCTATTCCAAACCGTTCGTGCTTGATTGTAGCCCCTACTTGCACTTCATTTGTTTTTCCGGCGGAAGTTTTCGGCACGGCATTTTTTGCGTTCACAAACTTAGGACGTGATAATGGTAAATCCGTGTTATTAGCCATAGGTTTCTGCGCTGTTGCAGGACGATCTCCGTAAGTCGCAGGTGTGGACGAAGTTTTTGTATAATCAAACAATTCCCTGGTATATGTTTCAGGTTTGTTTATCACGCCGAATCCCCCCAAAACACTTGCATTGACATTCAAATATTCGGTATCTATATCCCTTAAGAAGCGGCTTGGATTAGATGCATTCACCATTCCATTCCGGAAACGGCTCTTGGCATAAGAGATCATACAGTATTCCTTTGCACGGGTAATAGCTACATAGAAAAGCCGTCGTTCTTCTTCAAGTCCCCTAATTTCATTTTTTGCCATAGCCGAAGGAAATAAATCCTCTTCCAACCCTACAATAAACACATTATTAAATTCAAGCCCTTTAGCCGCATGTACGGTCATCATGGTCACCTTCTCCTGATTGGCCTCCTTGTCCGTATCCTGATCCGTGAGCAACGACACCTCGGACAAGAAATCCATCAACCCGATACCGCCTGATCCCTCTTCCTGCCTGCTTTCACAAAATCCGTGAATACCGCCTAACAATTCCTGCAAATTTTCCTGGCGGCTCATGCCTTCGGGTGTCTGATCCTGATAAGCCTCGCTTGCTATGCCGCTTTGTTTTACAATCTTAGATGCAAGTTCATAAGCCGAAAGCTCATTAATCAGAGCTATAAAACTTTCTATCAGTTCTCTGAAATCCTTTAGTTTTTTAGAAGTCCCGGCATTGACATTCAGGTTATATTCAAGAGGCTGTCCGATAACTTCCCATAAACTGATATTATGGATGCGGGCGGCATTCGACACCTTATCCAAAGTAGTACTTCCAATACCACGGGCAGGGAAATTGATAGTACGCTTGAAAGCCTCCTCATCCCGAGGATTGACTATCATACGGAAATAAGCGATAACATCCTTGATCTCTTTACGTTGATAAAAAGACAAGCCGCCATAGATGCGGTATGGTATATTCTTTTTCCTTAAAGCTTCCTCAAATACGCGTGACTGGGCATTAGTACGGTAAAGAATAACAAAATCGCCGTAAGAAGCCTTCTTATCACGGCGCAAATCCCATATTTTATTGGAAACGATTACCCCTTCTTCAAAATCGGAATATGCTCCGGCGACCTCTATTCTTTCACCTTTGTCGTTTTCTGAGAAAACCGTCTTTTGAATCTGCTCCCTGTTCTGCTTTATCAGGCTATTTGCAGCGTTTACAATATTCTGTGTCGAACGGTAATTCTGCTCCAGTTTAAATATCTTAGATTCCGGATAAACCTCTTTAAACTTGAGTATATTATCGATATTCGCCCCTCGGAACGAGTATATGCTTTGGGCATCATCGCCTACCACGCACACACGATGATGTGCATCGGCCAATTGTTTTATAACCAGATACTGGGCAAAATTAGTATCCTGATACTCATCAACAAGTATATACCGGTAGCGTTCCTGATAATTTTTCAGCACATCGGGATGATCGCGGAAAAGGCAATTAGTATAGAACAACAAG
>JAISES010000102.1 GCA_031263965.1 Prevotella sp.
CGGGCTAAACCAAAAGTAAAAAGGGAAAAATACGCTGAAAAGAGCATAAAAAAAATTGCTAAGAAGTTTTTTTCAAATCCCATAATAATTTTTTTCGATAAAATTCAAACAGTTTCTAAGCCGGTTTTTCTTTGATGTAGCCGGCATCACTTATCCTGTAAATTATCACAAGTTTGCTGTTTTCATTTACATTATAAGGGGAATCCTTTTGTTGTTGTTTGAAAATATCAAAACGTATTCTTAATTTCACTAGATACCGAGGAAACATATTTTGCTGAGTTTATAACTGGTGCGAAAGTAAAAATAAAATAGAATATAACAAAGAGAAAGGGCTCTGCTTTTTACAAAGGAAAAAAGATGAGGAACAGATATACAACAAAGGGTGACCAATTGACCACCCACTGTTGTATTATTGAGTTATGCTTCAACTTTTTATGCTTCCTTTTCCGGAATCCGCATTTTGTAGAACGAGCGCCACACAAACACTAATCCCAAAATCAAGAATGGTATGGCGATATACATTGAATAGTCGCTATCGGGATTGGCTCTCATCTCAATACATATTTCGGTAGCCAACAGCCCAAAAAGTGTCGAAAATTTGATGATCGGGTTCAGCGATACAGACGAAGTGTCTTTGAACGGGTCGCCGACTGTATCGCCGATTACAGCAGCTTCATGCAAAGGCGTATTCTTTTCTTTTAAGTCCACTTCTACTACTTTCTTTGCATTGTCCCAGCTACCACCGGCATTTGCCATGTAAATAGCCTGGAACAAACCGAATACGGCAATAGATACCAGATAAGCTACAAAGAAGTTAGGGTCGAGGAATGCAAAAGCAAGAGTAAGGGAGATAAGTGCGATAAAGATGTTCCACATACCCTTTTGCGCATATTGGGTACAAATCTTTACTACAGCTATAGAATCGTCTATATCGGCTTCTTTCTTATTTATGTCGAATGTACGTTTGATAAATTCTACAGCACGATAGGCTCCTGTGGTAACGGCTTGCATGGAAGCTCCGCTAAACCAGAATATAACAGCCCCGCCGCAAATCAGTCCGAGAAGTACCGGAGCATCTGTCAGAGACAAGCTCAACAGTCCGACTTTCTCGAGTAAAAGGATGATCGAGAATATCATTGTGGTAGCTCCTACTACCGCCGTACCTATCAGTACCGGTTTTGCAGTAGCTTTGAAGGTGTTTCCGGCTGAGTCGTTGGCTTCCAGGTAATGTTTCCCGTTTTCAAGATCCGGTTCGAATCCGTATTCTTTTTCGATAGACTCGCTGATGTTGGGTATTTGGTCTATTTGAGATAGCTCAAATACCGACTGCGCATTGTCTGTTACAGGGCCGTAGCTGTCTACGGCAATCGTTACGGGTCCCATGCACAGGAATCCGAAGGCAACCAACCCGAAGGCAAAAATAGTGGCATGAGGTCCTAATATAGAGTCTAAGCCCATCTGAGCCGTAAAGAATGCCGCTGTCATAAGGGCAACGATCAATAATCCTGTCCAGAATGCCCCGAAATAACCGGCAACAATACCCGAAAGAATATTTAAAGAAGGGCCTCCTTCGCGGGATGCTGTCACTATTTCTTTTACATGTTTCGATTTAGAACTTGTAAATATTTTGGTAAATTCGGGAATCAAAACAGCGGCTAATGTACCGCAACTGATAATGATAGCCAGTTTCCACCATAAAGTAGCATCAGCCATATCTCCCAATAGCAGGTGGCTCATGAAGAAGCTGGCAGAAATACAAAGGACTGCGGCAATTATGATCAGGCGCATCAATGGAGATTCGAAGTCGAAATGTTTCTTATTGCTATACAGAACCTTGGATATACCCTGGTTGATAAAGAATGCACAACCCGAAAGGAAGTCCATCAGGAAACGCATACCAAATATCCAGACAATCAATTTAGCCTGTATCTGCGGATCCGGAACAGCAAGAGTAATAAATGTGATAAGGGCAACGCCGGTTACTCCATATGTTTCGAACCCGTCAGCCGTAGGGCCTACGCTGTCTCCGGCATTGTCGCCTGTACAGTCGGCAATAACACCCGGGTTGCGAGGGTCGTCTTCTTTTACTTTGAATACAACTTTCATCAGGTCGGAACCTATATCTGCGATCTTGGTAAAGATACCTCCTGCTATGCGGAGTGCACTGGCTCCAAGCGATTCACCTATCGCAAATCCCAGGAAACAGATACCTACTATATCGCGAGGAACAAACAGCAGGATAACAACCATCAAGACAAGCTCAAGGGAGATGAGGAACAAGCCTACGCTCATTCCGGCCTTCATCGGTATATTGACAACATCCAGCGGACGTCCTTTGAGAGAAGCAAAAGCTGTACGCGCATTAGCGTATGTATTTACCCTGATGCCATACCATGCCACAATGTAGGATCCGGCCATTCCTATAATAGAGAATGCCAGCACCTGAAGAACTACCCCAAGGCTTTGTCCTATCAGTCCGAAGAAATATATGCATAATACGATAGCAATAAGGGCGAATAGCATCAGGAGGAATTTTCCCTGCTGAATCAGATATGTACGGCAAGTAGCATAAATAGTGGAAGCTACTTTAGTCATAGACTCATGTGCAGGTAATTTTTTAACCTGATTGAAGAGAAGTAAGCTGAAACCAAGGGTTCCGGCAATGATCAGAGCACCATAGAATAAAAAATCCCATGAAGTGACCGCCGTTCCAAAGATGTGGAACGTTCCTTCATGGAGATCGGGAATCGCTAAGTCCGCCTCACTGGCTTGGGTAGTTACAACCAAACCTAAAAACAGACCCATTAGTAGACCAACACGTTTTAAATTTTTCATGTTAACTAATATTAATAAATATACATTTAACAAATATTGACCGGTTACGCTTAACCGGATACCTGTAAAAAACTAATTTTCGCTCTAAAAAAAATATTTTAAAATTACGAAATAGTAATTAATTCGAATGAATATTTAAGTCACTTATTTTGTGCCGGAAAGCTTATTTAAATAAAATTTAACTATAACCTGTTAGATTTTATTTATATGTTGATTCCTAATCTTGTAAGCTGTCTGATTTTAGATGTTTTTTGTCATTGCTGTAAGAAACTTATGGGTATTTTTCTTCTAAATTTTGCAAAATATTTGTCGTTGTATTTGGGTGTTCTTTTACTGTTGTATTTGGGTGTTCTTTTACTTTCGTCATTGCGAGAGCAACATAGTGTGGCGAAGCAATCCAAATTGGATTGCTTCACCTTTTTAATTAACTTTTTTATTTTAAATAAATCTTTGTAATATCTCTCATTATCACGAATGTGCTTACTAACTTGTTTTTGGACAAGGCTATTTTCATTAAAAATATTTTCAACTCGGTAACCTATTTGAGATATAAAAATTTCATCATCTATTAACTCCCGTTTTACCATTTGATAACCCAATTCTATTGTACCCGGATAGTTAAAAACATCTATCATCGGGATTTTATCCGATGGACAAATAGAGTTAGGATTTTCTTTTGTTTCAAGGCTTTCTTTTTCTGCATCAGGGCTTTTTGGTAAATAATCTTGTTCGTCCTTAGGAGATAGATGATAATGTATATTTCTGTTTTGGTCGGAAGTCAATAATTTTCGTAATTCTATTAGTGCGTTGATGCATGCGACATCTGTCTGTTTTTTTAATTGAGAGTCGGCTACATACAATGTGAGTATGCTAAAGCAAGATATTTACAAAAGCTTCAGGAAACGCCAATCAGATATTAATTCACAAAATGATAATGCACGACTACAAAGCATATTATGTAATTGGATAATCAGAACAATACCCTTTACTATACCAGCGGCAGGTTTCCAGTTGGATACCTATATTTTGAGGTTCTGTTGTTGTTCCTGTATTCTCCGTATTCCGTGTGTATGCCTATTTATCCAGTATAGTCTGGATAGTCTTTCTCCTGAGTACGGGGCTTAAGGTATCTCCCGTGGGTAGGATCATCTTCCCATAGGCATCGGCTGTGGTTATCATTGTTCCTTGTGACTGCATATCCACTGTCGAGGAATAAAGTCCTTTAGCTTCTATAAATGTTTTAACTTCTATCTTTGTAACGTTTATGGAAAATCGCCGTAATCAGAGTATCTAAACCTAAATATTTTCCAGTGTAGAAATAGGTAAATTCTTTGGGTCTATGATTTTCTGTATATATGTCCAATGAAGGGTATCTCTGCCGACATTTTTGTCGCATATCCAGGAAGTTGATGCTTTGATCTATTAATAATTTTAACTTTCATATTTATTTGTTCGTTTTAATTTGTTTGTTATTGTATTTCATTCCTTTGCGTTCCATTTTGCTGTCCGGATAAACTTTACGCTCTACCCTGGATAAGGTAAAGTATTATATTTATGATTCGATTAAAGCTGTTTTGCCGGATTGTAAGAATCCCGCCGATTTACGTTTTGCTCTTCAAAAATTCGGGATAAAGATTGATTATAAACACAAGAGAACAACGAATCATATCGAAGGTGTATCATTTCGGTATAATAATATCGCTTTCAAAGGCTCGCAGATTGATCGGAAATTCAGCTTCGGGAATCTAAAAAAGGCTTTTGAGGAGAATATTAAAATACGGCAGGAACAAACAGCAAAAGCAGAGGAACAACAAGAAAAACAACTTCCAAAAGTACAACCGCAGATGGAGAGTAAACCGAAAATTTCAACTATCGGTGGTGTGGAATTAACTACTGAACAATGGCAGACTTTAAAAGGAGACAGTTATCCTTGCAATATGGAAGGTAAGAAGTGTGAGAATAAATTCACCTGCGGAAGAGTTATTGTAACCGGAAAAAATGGTCTGGATGTCTTTATTTACTTTGTATTAACTGATAAAGCAGCGGAAAACTTCGACAAATATCTCTTTGATTTCAAAAAGATATTATGGTTTAAGGACTAAAGACCGTTATGTATACATTCTGTTTTTTGCTCAAAGAATATTTGATATGTTTATGTGTTAACGCAGGATTATAACAAGCTTGTCTGTATTGTATTTTCTTTTATATCAATGATTTCCCTTGCTTCAGGATATTTACTCCATCATATTCTGTATTTTGTTTCATCTACCTGGATGAGTCGCCCAAAATCATATGTATAGTTATCAAAGATATAAAATCCTGATTTAAAATCGGATATCGAAAATAAATTATTTAAAAACAGACAAATAATAATGGGACTTCCGACCATTAAAATGATAGGTAAATTTGACTCCCTCCACCTCCACAATCATGTATGTAAAAGCCTGGCAGTAATATCTACTGTCAGGCTTTATTTGTTTCAGTATACAGCTTTTTACCACATAATGTACCGTATTTGTGCAGTGTACATTGAAGAAAAATAATGGTTAAACTGAATTTTACTATTAGACATTATTTCAAATTAAATTTGTATCATACGTGCGTATGTACGATATTTGTATGATGAAATACCAAGCATGGCAAAAGAACCCGTCTCGCTTCCGGGCGATGA
>JAISES010000229.1 GCA_031263965.1 Prevotella sp.
CCAACTGCCATGCTTTGGTGTATATACAAATTCAAATCTGTCCCAAATTCTTTTGGCTTCTTCCGGATTAAAAGCTTCATAGAGTGCACCCGGAGTATGTGTTTTGAAATTATCCATCAACTAACAGTTTATTTGAACAGTGGATAAAACAAATAGAAATATTTGTGACAATTACAGTTGCGCGACAGTCCATGATTTACACATGGTTCCCTATTCTCCCTGTTTTACAGAGCACCTTGCGATTATCTGAAATAAGAACCCGATAGTATTTATTGTTATCTTAATGAAAGAAATTAATAAACATATTCTTTCAAAGGTAATTCTTATGGATTTATTATCCAATAATTAGCTTAAAATAAGATTTATATTCTATATTTGTATGTGAAAAGGATTATAGCAGAATATTTTTTTAAAAATAGCCTGATTAAGAGATATTTTATCTATGGAAAGACTGGATGCTACAGATATTAAGATACTTAAGATATTGCAGGGCAATGCTAAACTGACAACAAAAGAACTCGCCGAAAAAGTGAATTTATCACCGACACCTGTATTCGAACGTCAAAAGAGACTGGAACGGGAAGGATATATAAAGAGATATACAGCCGAACTCGATTCGGAAAAGTTGGGTTGTAATCTGATTGTCTTTTGCAGTATAAAACTGAAACAGCACACCCGTGAGTACGGGCATCAGTTTATGGAAGCAATTAACAAAATGGAAACAATTACCAATTGTTATAACATTTCAGGAGATTATGATTTCATGATGAAAATTTACGTTCGGGATATGAAACATTATCAGGATTTTGTGCTGAATACTTTAGGGGAACTCAATTGTATCGGGAGTCTGCACAGTACGTTTGTTATCGGAGAAGTAAAAAATTCGGGAGCTATACCAGTTTATCCAAAAGAGTAAATCCATCCCATTTTTCATCCAAACCTTGTTTGTAGAAACTTGCTTTCAGATCTTTGACATTGAAGACAAATACAGCCAAAGTAAAATTCATCAATATAAGCCAGAATTTCAACCGGCAAGTATATCCGGGTACATTGACATGAAAGGAAGTCTTCATATTTACATACGAATTTCTTTCTACAACACGGACAAAGTTTTTCCATATTCCTTGAGCTGAGAAAACGCAATAAATATAGGTATTATTTTTTATGCTGAATTCACAGTCGCAAATGTAATATAGCTTCTTTTAATAATCTATATAAATTTTGTAGTAATGATAATTTTATTCAACTTTGCTCGAACTGTATAAATAAATGTCAATCCTAAAAACGATTACAGCAGACAAAGAATATAAGGGAAGACAAAAAATATCAGAAATACATTTAGTTATGTTTTTTAGGTGATCTATATAATACAAGAAATAACCGACATCATTTTTACAAAATTATTATTGAACAAAAACTTAAACAGAGGGATAATATATTGTGGCACGAGTAATATTACTGACTGATTTCGGAGAAGAATATGCAAAAAAATTAATGGAAGGTATTGTGGAATTCTCACGGAAAACCGAACCTTGGGTGCTTTGTAAAATGCCATTGTCTTATCGGGATTTGTATGGAATAGCGGGTGTATTGAAATGGGCTAAAGAATGGAAAGCGGATGCTATTATCGGACAATTCTATAATACCGATAAAGTAGAATTATTTGCTGAAAATAATATTCTGGCCATTGCTCAGGATTTCAAAAACAGATTTAAAACAATACCCAACATAACAGGGAATCATATCAAAGCGGGAAAAATCGGAGCTCAACATTTTATTGACAAAGGATATGATAACTATGCTTTTCTGGGACTAAAAGAAGTTATCTGGTCGGAAGAGCGATGCCAGGGTTTTAAAATGAAGCTGGAGGAAGCAGGGAAAGGACTGAATTATTATGAATACCAGCGGGAAAGCAAAGAAGGCCTCTGGTATTATGAAGAAGGTCTTAAGCTATGGCTCGAGAACCTGCCGAAACCAATAGCTATAATGGCGTGTGACGACAATCAGGCGCACCACATTGCAGTAATATGTAATTTGCAGAATATAAAAATACCGGATGAAATATCTTTACTTGGAGTGGATAACGATGAAGCAATTTGCTCTTTATCCGATCCCTCCCTGTCATCACTAAATCAGGCTGTAGCCAAGGGAGGCTACGAAATTGCAGCCAAAATAGAAAGATTTATTAAAGACCGGAGCTATAAATGTACCGATATAATAATTGAACCTACATATATAACAGCAAGAGAATCAACAAATATATTCTCGACAAACAATCCGTATATATCTACAGTGCTGAAGTATATCCATCAGAATATCCACCAAAAGCTAACAGTCAGGAAACTGCTGGAACTGGTACCTTTGTCGAGAAGATTATTAGAGATAAATTTCAGAGATGCTACAGGCGAATCCATCTATTCATACATTCTCAGACTTCGCATAGAACAATTTACCGCCCAACTTGTAGAAACCGATAAGCCCATAATCAATATTGCCCTCGAACTGGGATATCTGGATTACAAAAATATATCGAGGCTATTTAAAAAGTTCAAGGGGTGTACCCCGAGTGAGTACAGGACCTCTGCTGATTTTTTGCGCAATTAGAGGATATATAGACGCAAATAGCGATATTGTAATTCTCCGGATCATCTATTTTTGTCACCGGTATATATGAGAGATACGTACCCATATTTGAATAGATGTATTAAAGAAACCCTTAAATATTAACAAGAAATGAAAAAACCAAATGATTCAATGTTCTTCAGGTATCATCTGATTTTCTGTATTTTACTCTTAACTTTCTGTTATGCAAATGCAAATAGCATAAGCGGGAATCCCAGGATTGAGACAAGTCGGAATCTTCGGGAATCAAACGAATTGCAACAAAACAAAAAAGTACTAAAAGGAATTGTAAAAGATGAAAAAGGTGAGTCTATAATCGGAGCCTCTGTTACGGTAGAGGGTACTACTATAAGTACGATCTCCGATATCAATGGAAATTTCGACATTCATGTGGAATCCGGACAGGTTCTGAAAATCTCTTATATTGGATTTATATCCCAGGAAATCAAGATTACAGATCAGGATTATCTTGACATTGTTTTACTTGAAAATGACAGGATACTTGACGAAATCGTTGTTATGGGCTATGGAACAGCAGCCCGAAAACAAGACTTATCAATGGCTGTATCTACAGTGAAACTGGGTACCGAAAGCCTTGGAAGACCTACTAATTTAGCAAATATGCTGCAAGGTAAAGTAGCGGGAGTATCTATCAACCAGAGCGGAGACCCAACATCTTCTGCCTCGATAAATATCAGGGGTAAAGGCAACCGAAACGGCGACCAGATATTATATGTTGTAGACGGAGTAATGGGGGCGCCATACAATCCGGCCGACGTAGAAAGCATTACCATATTGAAAGACGCTGCATCTGCTTCCATTTACGGATCTTATGCAGGAGCAGGAGGCGTTGTATTGATAACAACAAAGCAAGCCGCTGCCGGTAAAGCTAAAATCGATGCAAATGCATGGTGGGGAGTTCAGAAAGCCTGGCGCCTGCCGGAAGTTCTGACGGCCTCCGAATTCAATCAGGTATGGAAAGATGTAACTACAGCCAAAGGACGGGATCTTCCCAATGCCTATAATCCATTGATCTTTCCATATGGAGATATAACCCGTACCGACTGGTTGGATGAAGTTTTCAGGACAGGTAATATGCAACATTACGATTTCACGGTCAGAGGCGGAACAGAAGCCTTGAAAGCCCTTGCTTCAGTATCATATACAGATACAGAGGGTACGATCATTACCACATACCGGAAAAACCTGAATCTTCGCCTGAATGTAGATTTTCAGGTAACCAAATGGGCAAAACTGAGCCAAAGACTTACGTACGATTATACCA
Organism: Prevotella sp.; assembly: GCA_031263965.1. Lineage (GTDB taxonomy): Bacteria > Bacteroidota > Bacteroidia > Bacteroidales > Dysgonomonadaceae > Dysgonomonas. Next base: position 3,908 of record JAISES010000229.1, read on the forward strand.
ATGGCAAAGGTGGAATAGGCGGTGGACACACAGGCGCTATATTTAACGCAATGGCATATCCCCGTTCGGCAACAGTGTTCGAATATGAAAACGGACAGAAGTTATACGGAGGGGTACTCCCCAGATGGGCAGCAGCAGATTTTCCTGTAGAATCCGACTTACAAAACCCTGTGGCAATGCTGGAAAAAGTCAGAGTCAATAATCCTGTAGACAGATTATTTTCTACTTCTTCCCTCGAACTGAAACCTATTCCCGGATTAGTTATTAAATCCGACTTTTCTTTTGACGTTGGAAATGACAGAATGGAAAGATTCCAGGCAAAATTTACTGAACCGGGACTGAAAAACGACCAGAACTACAGACAAATATATGCCCTGAGAAGTTATCATTACATATCGGATAACATAGCCACATATACAAATGAATTCAATAACCTTCATTACCTGTCGCTGATGGGTGGAATAACGATTCAGAAAAGCGAATCGCGCATAGTCAGGGCAATGCAGATGGGACTGTCGAATGAGACCGGACATGGAGCGATATTGAACCCGAATGCGACATGGTATACAGACGAAAATGTAGACCTGAAACCTGAAAATATTGAAGAGTTTTCCTCCCGTTCATATCTGGCACGTATTGCTTATACTTACGACGACAGATATATAATTAACGGTAGCTGGAGGTACGACCAGCCTTCTTTATTGCATCCGGACAGAAATGGGAAAAGCTTTTTTGCCGCTTCCGGGGCATGGAAAATAACTTCCGAAAAGTTTATGCCTGATCTTAAACCTCTTAACTTTGCCAAATTACGTTTAGGCTGGGGACAAGTGGGAAGTGTAAATTCGTTAAGAAGTTTTGCTTACAGGGAAATGTTTGAAGACATCAGAAGTCCTGTATTTTTTGGAGATGAAACAGAAGGCGGTCATCAGGGAATCGCTAAATCGAGTGTTGCAAACCCTTACATAAAATGGGAAAAAACAGAACAGACCAGTGTCGGAATAGATTTGGAATTCTTTAAGAACAGCCTGTCCGTTTCTGTCGATTACTTCCATAAGAATACGAAAGACCTGATTGAAAAACAAACATCGGTATCCCAGGCCGGCGTAGAAAACCCGAAAAAAATATAAGGAAGCGAATGTGGGGCGCGTAGTTAACAAAGGATGGGAAATTACTGCAACTTACACAAAGAAGACAGGGGACTTTACATTCGATGCAGGCGCCAACTTCAGCAAATATAAATCCGAAGTAAAATCATTAGGAAAATACACACAAATGAAACACACCAACTCGGTGAATAAGCTTGATCCGTTCTATTCATTCGTTGGTTATCCGTGGACATCCTACAATCTTATCAAAACCGGAGGAATATTCAAATCCCAGGAAGAAATAGACTCTCACACATGGTACAATCCTGAAACCGGAAGAGATGAAAAGATTCAGCCTCAGGCTAAAACCGGAGATCTCAGATTTGTGGATATAAACAATGACGGAAAGATCAATGACGATGACCGTATATTAATGGGAGCCTATGATAATCCCGATTTCTTCTACGGATTTAATCTGGGAGCTTCATGGAAAGATTTAAGTATCAATATGCAATTCCAGGGAGTTGCCGGAGTCAAAATCTTCAATGGAGTAAAAGCGATGACATATGCAGGTGATAAAGGTACGAATATGAGCCGTGATGTATTGAAATCATACAACTATAATACGGAATCGGGAATACCGAACCTGGCAATAGTAAGTGATGAAAATGGAAATTATACAACCGTTTCGGACTTTTTCCTGGAAAAAGGAGATTATTTCAGGATGAAAAGCCTTAATATATCTTACAGCCTTCCAAAGCATTTATCGTCCCTGATAGGATTGAAAGGTACCGGAGTGCGTTTCTATTTCAACGCCGATAACTTATTCACGGTAACAGGTTATAAGGGATTCGATCCGGAAGTAGGAAACAATGGCCTTGATAACGGACGCTACCCCGTAGCAAGAACGTTCAGTTTTGGTTTAAATGTTACACTTTAATAATATTAATACAATGAAGAAGATTTTTATCATAATAATCGCAATATATTCTTTATCCTCATGTAGCGGTTTTTTCGAACAGCAGCCATATGGCCCCCCAAGTTCACTTACCGAAATGACAGAAGAAGAAGCTATGCAGGCGATGTACGGGCTTTACCACTGGCAATATGTAGAAGGTATCACAGGGCGGGGAGTTATGTGGTATGAAAACTGTAGCGATGATTTTGTAACCGGAAGAACAAATGCCGGGGGCGACAATATAAAGAATTTTTATGATATAGGCCGCTCTGGCAGGGATGTCGATGAAACATGGCGGTTTATGTACCAGAATGTACGTTTTGCAAATGATATATTAAGAGAATTACCTGCGGCAACTCAGCTGACTGAAAGCGTAAGGACAAAACTTCTGGGGCATGCCCTTTTCTTCAGGGCGTTCTCATACTTGTGGTTAGCGCCCTGGTATGGAGACAATGGCCCGAATGGCGGATTACCTGTTATAACCGAAGATATCGATATGGAAGATATGGATATTCCCCGTCCTGCATCGGTTTTGGAAACATATGACTTTGTTATTGAAGAAATGAAAAAAGCGGCCGGCGTATTACCGTATTTCGATGAAATACCTGCGGCCGACAGGGGATTTGTCCATAAAACCGCAGCATGGACAATGATAGCACGCGCCGCCCTTTACGCATCGGCCTACGATGCTAAATATTTCGACATAGTGTTGGAGTATACCGGAAAAATCATCGAAACAAAGAAACATGATCTTGTGCCTGAATATGCAGATGTATTCACTGAAAAGGAAAACTGGAGTAAAGAGTATATTATGAGCATTGTAAGTAATGCAATAGACGGCTCTAAATTACCGGGAATGTCTTTCCAGAATGGCGGATTTAATTTATACAATACATGGGGATATTTCCAGCCGACGTCTGAGCTTCGTAAAGCATTTGAAGCAAACGATAAAAGGCTTAAGAAAACAATTGTAATGCCGGGCGATGAGATACAATTCATAGGTGAAACTATAGTCTGGGGATTTGGAAGCCATGCTAATATAAGCAGCCCTACAGGTATGACATTCGGCAAATACCTGGATCCATTCAGGGAAAAGGACTGTGTCGGCAAAAGTGTAAACCCGAATGGGAATAATCCCACTACCACTCTCAATGTCCCGATAGCCAGATATGCAGATGTATTATTAATGAGGGCTGAAGCTCTTATCTGGAAGAATGGGGAAGGCGATGAAGAAGCTGTCGGACTTATAAATAAAATCAGGATCCGCGCGGGCTTACCGGATGATAGTAAAGCGACAAAAGCCCAGTTAAAGAATGAGAGAAGATGCGAATTCGCTCTTGAATTCGGAGTATACCGCCATCTGGATCTGGTTCGCTGGGGTGATGCCAAGTCTATATACAACAGGCCATTGCATGGATATACTATTACCGGCACAGCTACTAACCCGCGACTTACCGAAAAACAGGTATGGCGTCCGCGAACCAACTATAATCCGGATATTCATCGCGTATTTGCAATACCGGCGCAAGAGATATTAAAAAGCTCCAATCTGAAGCAAAATATAGGATATTAATACAAAAAGATACTTTGAACGATTATGAAAAATATTAGCATAATAATGAGTTTGTTACTCCTGTTCACCATGTGTTCGGACGAGCAACAACAAGTAGACGCCCGGCTGGACGGTTTGGATATAGAATTCAGCCATGTCGATCCGAGGACTATGGAGGTAGTTAAAAATACATTCAGTCAATCATATCTCGAAGCCGAGAACGATATCGTCAATATTACGATAGAATCTAAAAACAAGAAAATAAAGAAAGTAGATATAGTATCCACAGTAGGGCAGAATGTCTTGGAAACGATTGAGGGGAAGGACAAGGTTAATTTCACCATACCGTTCAACGACCTGAAAGTAAGTCTGGGACAACGTGATGATATACGTTTCCACATCTACTTCGATGACGAAACAAGTGATTTTAATTATCCTTCGATAAAGAGCTATACTTTCTCAGCCGGCAGTTATCTGGAACCATTGGTACATATCAGGAAGCAGGATGGAACAGAAGTCCCTCTTACAGCCAAAGAATTTGATATTACCAGATTCTATATTGATGACAGCAAAGGTGTTACCGCAGAATTTGAAGGAGGAAAACCATCATTCCTGCGTATCGATCCAGTCACCGGTATTGATTTTATACGAAAAAGTAATTTCTCCGTAACATTCTGGCTGAAAATGACAGAAGATTATACAAACGACCCAGCATTGATTTCAACTCAGGACTGGTCAAATAAGAACAGTAACGGATTTACTATCACTCCCCGCCGCGACCGCGGGCTGGCTATGACATTTGGCCGCGGTTATTCGAAAATAGCATTAGAAAACAGCAGACCGTATATACAACATGGAGAATGGGTTTTTATTTCGGCTGTAGTAGACCGTGCCGGATTAGCGAAATTATATCAGAACGCCGAAAAAATAGAAGAGAAGAGCATCTCTGCGGCCTCAACTGTGGATCTTATCGGCGATGCGCAGATAACGATAAATCAAGATGCGAAAGGCGCTTTCAAAGACAGGCCCCATAGTGAATATTCCCAGATTTTCTTTTACGATTATCTGCTGACAGATGAACAGGTGAAAGAAATATATGACAACACCAAATAATAAAGAAATCTATAAATAATAATATAATGAAACACAAGATATTGTTTTTAATAACAGCAAGCTTCCTTATTTTCGTATCATGTAAAGATTCGGATGATGGCATTGAGCCTGAAAAACCAAAAGCCCCCGAATCGTTGGTGGGAGATTATTTTTTGTCGGGAATAGTAAATACCGGCAACCGGAATACTACAGTAATCGATGATATGGAATCGTACATATCCTTTAATGATGATTATACAGGAACTCTCCATGATGCGGAAGAATCTGTAAGCAGCAAATTTTCATGGAATGGAACAAAAGAATCATTATATGCTGGTATCGATGGAGTAGAACAACTATTGAAAGTAGAAGACAAAGAATATAAAAACATTCCATATAGCAAGCTGATCGTAAAGCGTACTGTAGAAGATGCATCATATGACTATATCTACATAAAAGCCAATAAGACAGAGGCATCTGCGGAATGGAAAAGATTTACGCAATATGATGTGGTCGACAAGACCGTTACTGCCATGAACAATGCCGGAATGGTTGCCGAAGTACAGACAATGACAGGACGTACAGACCTGTTATTCAACTATGGAAGGAAATTAAACGATGGAAGTATGGATTGGTTTATTGTAGAAGATTTCGGACAAGGCAAAAACCCTGCTGTCAGTCTGACTGATGATGATAAAGTTATTGTACTTTTCACTCCCCACGACAAGGAAGAAGGAATAAGTTGCAGGGTCGGAGACTATGACAAAAATACCAAAATGATGACATGGAAAGCGGTTTCGGAACTTGACCCAAAAGGCAGGAATCCATCTGTGTCATTAGGAAGTCCATCTGCAAAAGCAGGTACATATCCATCTGTAATTATGGCTTATGAAGGAGAGAACGGGAATATCGTCAGCCGGATAGGACTTATCGATCTTTATTTTCCTCAGGCAAGATCACTTACCGCCCCCATCGAAGTAACGGCCATGGGTAAAAACCCGAGTATAGCAATAGCCTCTGAATATACTGATGCAACCGCCGTCATTACTTATACAACCGAAAAGAATAATATCTCGTATGCTGTTGCCACAGGCCTGATAGGATCTAATAATAACAAAATTACGTGGGGAACCGGCAAGCTGTTCGGAGAAGGGCTATTCCCTGCTATCTCACTGAACAACCGTGAAGAAGTCATTCTTTCTTACAAAGCTCCGGAGTTACCCATCCTTATGTATAGCCTTGGAAAATTGAAGATAAGTGATAACTCCATATCGTTTACAAAAGAAGATCAATATGGAGCAGGGAAAAGATATTCAATATCTGTAAATAATATGGGCGATGTACTCGAAGTTCGCCGGAATAAAGGTATGCAATGGTATTATAGTAGTAATCTTACCGGCCAGGCCAGAAACTGGATGAGTAAGATCGACGGCAATACGCTATTAAGCAGCCTCACGATTCCCGGCACACACGATTCGGCTGCACGTTACGGCAGCGGATCGTACAAATGCCAGTTTATGTCTATAAATGAGCAGTTATATGCGGGCGTCCGCTTCTTTGACATCAGGCTTATTTATGAAAATGACGAACTAATGGCCTATCATGGCGAAACTACGTCAGGAAAACAATATATAACCCTGGCAGAGATATGCCGGAATATTACAGACTTTACCAAAGCCTGTCCGGGTGAAGCATTCATAGTATGTCTCAAAAACGAGAAAGCTTTTAAAGATGCGAACGATTTGCAGGCTTTCAATAAAGCTGTGAAGGATCAGGTAGAATTACAGTCTTACAGATGGTATACCGGAGAATCGGTAAAAGGGCTGAAGCTGGGAGATGTAAGAGATAAAATGATCTTATTAAGACGTTATGACGCAACAGAAAAATTTGCGACCGATGTTACAGCTTGGCGGGACGACAAATCGTTCACAATAAGTGATTACATACATGTACAGGACGAATACAATGTAAAGGTTGCAGAGGTAGCAAGCATAAAGTGGCCTCTTGTGGAAAATATGCTGAAAGAAGCCTCCGGGGGTAAAGATGATGAATATTATATCAACTTTACCAGTGGTACAGGAGGTATTACTCCTTATCCTGTGCATGTGGCGCAAGGTAACGGAACCACTATACCGAAAGGCCTCATTGATTTTCTGGGTGATTATCTGAATACCGGCAAAAATAAGAGAAGATTCGGTATCGTTGTTATGGACTTTCCTACCTATGGGATAATAGATAATCTGATAGAGTCTAATAATTAGAATAACAAAACATTGAGGCTGTTATCAAAGAGGGTTGAGGAACAGCCTCAATATTTTATCGTTCTACCGGTCATTGGTCATTATTTATTACAGATGCGGGTTTTGCTCTGCTTATTATGTTATGTCAAAAATGAAAAAGATAATATTCGCCATTCTCATTATAACTTTGGCAGGTTGTTCTTCAACTACGAAGAATCCGGTTGATTATGTCGATCCATTTATCGGAACAGGGTTTCACGGACATACATACCCCGGGCCCACTACTCCTTACGGGGCTGTACAGCTCAGTCCCGATACAAGAACAGGAGACTGGGACGCATGCTCCGGATATCATTACGGCGACAGCACAATAATTGGTTTCTCTCATACGCATCTGAGCGGTACAGGTTGTGCCGACTTGGGTGACATCTTATTTCATCCTACCACAAAAGATATAAAATTAATTCCGGAAGGTTATATTTTCGAACCTTCGGCTTTTTCCCATTCCGACGAAAAAGCATCGGCAGGATATTATTCCGTCTATTTTAAAGGAGAAGATATAAAAGCCGAACTGACAGCTACAAAATATGCAGGTGTCCACAGATACACCTTTGGCAAAGGCAAAAACGCCAGAATTATAGTCGATCATTCCCATCTGTTGGCAGAAGAAGTGATCGATATGGCCGGTTTTAAAGTTACCGGAAAGAATGAACTCTCCGGTATGCGCCGCACACAGGGTTGGGTAACAGATCAATATGTTTATTTTGTTGCCGTATTTTCCAAAGATTTCGAGAATACTCAATTAGTTAATAATGGCAAATTAGTAGAGGCTGAGGACAGAACCGAAGGAGGAAACTTACAAATAATCCTTGATTTCGGACAATCGGACGGAATACCCATCGTTGCCAAAGTCGGTATTTCTATTGTGAGTGAAGAAAATGCCCGTCTCAATCTGGATAATGATGTTAAAGACTTCGATTTCGACCGGATACATCAGTTTGCCCGGAATATATGGGAGGAAGCTTTAGCCGGTATTACCGTGGCGGGAGGAACCGAAGCTCAATTAAAGAATTTCTATACCGCACTTTACCATACCAAGATCGTTCCAAATACAGTGAGTGATATAAACGGCGAATACAGGCTGCATAATATGGAAATAGCCAAAGTAAATGAAGGGAAACGTTATTCTACATTCTCCCTTTGGGATACTTTCAGAGCCTGGCATCCGCTAATGACGCTTACCTGTCATGAGATGGTGAACGAAATGATAAACTCATTGCTGGAAATGTATAAGTACAGCGACAGGAAGGAACTTCCTGTATGGCCTTTATCAGCGGGTGAAACAGGTACTATGATCGGTTATCACTCCGTATCGGTGATAGGAGACGCATATTTGAAGGGAATCAGGGGATATGATGTAGAACAGGCTTATGAAGCGATGAAGCATTCGTCCAATATAAACAAAAAAGGTTCTGATTACTATGTCAAATACGGATATATCCCTTCAAACATCAAAAGAGAATCTGTTTCGTGTCTGCTCGAATATGCCTATGACGACTGGGTAATAGCCCGTATGGCAAAAGATCTGGGCAGGGAGGATGATTATAATGAGTATATTAAGCGGGCACAAAACTATATAAATGTATTCGATGGGGATACCGGATTTTTCAGAGGAAAACAACTGGATGGCAACTGGGAATCCGATTTTAATGAATTTGCCCCCGGAGGAGCATATACCGAAGCTACAGCATGGCAATACCGTTTCTTTGTTCCGCACGATGTGAACGGACTGATACAACTGTTTGGCGGCACGGAGGCATTTACAAAAGAACTGGACAGACTATTCTCTACAGAATCGGATATCGATGGTAAGATGGCCGATATAACAGGCCTTATAGGCCAGTATGCTCATGGAAACGAACCGAGCCACCATATGGCATATCTTTACAATTATGTAGGTCAACCATGGAAAACGCAGAAAATGACGCGCCGCCTGCTTGATAAAATGTATCAGCCTGTACCGGAAGGTATAACAGGGAATGAAGACTGCGGGCAAATGTCAGCCTGGTATATATTCTCCAGTTTGGGAATGTATCCGGTAGCGCCCGGATCTAACGAGTTTGTTCTTACCGCACCTCTCTTTGAAACTGCTGCCATAAAGCTGGCAAACGGGAAGATGTTGACGATCAAAGCAAATAATCCCGGGAAAAACATCTATATTAATAAAGTGATTTTTAATGAGAAGGAAATAGGAAAGAATTTCATTACATATGAGCAGATTATGCAGGGAGGCGTCCTGAATTTTGAACTTTCTCCTGTGGCCAACAAAAACAGGGGAACACATGAAGCTGAGTATCCTTATTCTATGACTTCCGGTAAAGTGGTATCCATACCCTATACTACCAGTTATCTGAATTTATTCGATAATGAGATAGAAGTGAACCTGGCGACTGCCACAGACGGCGCCGAAATATATTATATGCTTGATGGTTCTGTTCCCGACAGAAAATCGATGAAATATGACAAACCGTTTAAAGTCACAGGTACAAACACAATAAAGGCTATTGCATACAGAGAAGGATATACCGACAGTAGGATCTTTGAAATAAAAGCGACTAAGGCAACATATAAAAAACCGGTAAATATAAAGGGTTTAGAAAATGGTGTTAACTTTGCATATAGTGAAGGTTGTTTCCGGAGTGTAAATGACCTTCTGGGTGCTAAAGTCATGGAAAGAGGAAAAATGCCTGCCCCCGACATAAAAGGAGTAAAGCAAAACGATCATTTCGGATATATTTATACCGGATATATCTATGCGCCGAAAGATGGAGTATACGGTTTCCTCACGCAGTCCGACGATGGTAGCATTCTATACATTGCAGGAGAAAAAGTAGTGGATAATGATGGCTCGCACGCTGCCGTTAGCGCCACCGGAGAAATTGCCCTGAAAAAAGGGTATTACCCTTTCCGTCTCCTGTATTTTGAAGATTATGAAGGTGAATTCCTTGCTTGGAAATGGAGATTGCCGAATGAAAAAAAATTCGGGAATATACCTGAAAAGAATTTATTTATCAGATAAAATCATCATGAAAAAGAACATATACAGTTTCCTATTCTTACTAATCCTCTCCTTTTGCAAATTGCAACTTGCCGCACAAGAAAGGATATTGATACATTCTCACAACGATCATCATAAAAGGGTTCCATTCTATCAGGCTTATGCTCAGCAAATAGCTTCGATAGGCATAGATGTATCCGATCAGGGAGGAGAACTGGTGCTGTCGAAAGCCGAATCAGGATCATCTTCGGTCCGGTCCTTTCATGAGACGTATATTTCACCCATTGTCAACCTCTTTGAACAAAACAATGGAAAACTCTGGAAAGATTCGGATTACACTCTGACTCTCCTGATAAACCTCAAAACTCCGGCTCTCCCGACGCTCGGTAAGTTGAAGGTAATGCTTGAAAGTCATCCGGAGGTATTCAATCCTGAGAATAATCCTATGGCGGTTAAGGTCGTTGTATCAGGCGAAAAGCCTGAATCGAAAGATTTTGCAGGATATGCTCCATATATTACATTCGATGGAGACAGGTTGGATTATACAGAGAAAGAATTAGAACATATATCCGTAATAAGCTTCCCTCTCCGGAAATATACCGACTGGAACGGTAAAGGAATGTTTAAGAAAGATCAACTGAATACCGTTTCGGAACTGATAGAAAGCGTGCACGTCCTAAAAAAGCCTATCCGCTTTTACTCTGCTCCCGATGGAGTAAATGCATGGAATATGCTTCATAACATGGGTGTAGACTACATTAGCACTACTAAGCCCGAATTGTGTAGTGATTTTTTCCATCATTTTGCCAATAAGAATTACAGTATTAATGGAAATCCTGACGAGGTGTCTGCTGAAATAAGCCGCTACGAAAAACTGGATAAAACGACTATCGGATTTCAGGGGTTTAACAATAAGCTCCTTCAATTGAGCAAAGGCATCGACGTTTATAAACCAACCTATAAACCGGATGGGGTAAAAAAGCGGATAAAGAATATTATTTTACTGATAGGCGATGGTACAGGCAGCAATCAGCTACAGGCAGCGGCTACAGTCAACAATCCGGGATATATAAACGGAATGGGGCTTACTATCTTCAATATGAAGTATACCGGTTTTCAGAATACAAGCGCCCAGGATTCATATACGACCGATTCGGCAGCAGGCGGTAGCGCGCTGGCAACAGGGGAATTGCATGACAACAGGCATATCAGTATGAGCAATACAGGGGAACCATACCCTTCTTTCACCGATTATATGTATAATTACGGTTATGCTTGCGGTGTCATTACCCTTGGAAATCTGGCGGATGCAACTCCGGCTGCATATTACGGACATTCTACCGAGAGGGATAATTCTGATGAGATAACCGGTTATTTGTTGGACGGCAAGCTTACATTACTCAATGGAGCCGGAATGCAAGTGTTTACCAAAAGAAACGATAAAAAAGATATTCTGAGTGAATTAGAAAAACAATACAGGATATCAACAACTATAGACGATATCAATGCCGATAACCGGAAAGTAATCTGCATAGATGAGCGGATGGACCTGGCAGCATCCGAAAAAACGCTCTCATTACTGGCACAGGCAACCAGACAAGGCATTGAAAAACTGGCAAAAATAAATAAAAAAGGATTCTTCCTGATGGTGGAAGGGGCGAAAATAGACTATGCAGGCCATGCCAATTCATTGCCGGGAGTAGTTGTCGAGACTTTGAGTTTCGACCTTGCAGTTGCAGAGGCCCTGAAGTTTGCCGATACAGATAGGGAAACGCTTGTAATTGTTACCGGTGACCACGAAACAGGGGGACTTACTTTTGTCGATGGTGATTCCAATACGGGACATATAACCGCCCGTTTCGGTACAGATGACCATACGGCAATGATGTTGCCCATATTTGCTTATGGGCCTGGAGCATACGAATTTACAGGAGTCTATAAGAATACAGAAATATTTCATAAGATGAAACGTCTGATGGGATTTAAAGATATTAAACTCAAAAAGTAAATAGTTTATATTTCAGGATATGGCTCCGCCGATTTTTAATTCAAGATTATATATATCAACAAATTATGAATGTGCCAATGTGCCAACGACAGAAACCGGATAACTGTATAAAAGTTTGTTACTTTTTAGTTAAAAACGAAAAAATGAAAAAAATGAAGAATGAAAAATAACTTATAACTATGTTGACTGTTGACTGTATAGGTTACATGATTGATGAATAAAATTGAACAGAATAAAATAGATGAAAGAAATACAAATAATCTTAGCGGTTGCCATTGTCTCGTCCTTTCTTTCTGTGGGCGCTATGGCACAGAAAGAAGAAAAGCCGGAGAAATATAATCTCCCGTACAAAAACACATATGTGCGTGAGGCCTTGGTTGCCGAAAATAAGTTTCGTATAGCCAAACCGGTTAATCTTAAACCGAAAAGTTTCAAAGAGGCTCGGACTATTCTTCCCAATCCTGTATGGGAAGGGCATGAAAAGGAAATAGAGATGTACTGGCGCGCATGGGAAATTGCGGTAGGAAATATCCGTCAGCCCCTGGAAGGATCGGGATTCGTAAGCCCCTATCTGGATACGGCTTACAATGGTAATATATTCATGTGGGATTCTGCTTTTATGATGATGTTTGCACGGTATGGATTTCGTTTTTTCCCCTTTCAGAATACTTTGGATAACTTCTATGCTAAACAACATCCCGATGGATTTATCTGTCGTGAAATAAAACGTGACGGAGCCGATTGCTTCGAACGTTACGATCCCACCAGCACAGGACCGAACCTGTTACCATGGAGTGAAATGCTGTATTTCAAACAATATGGAGATATGGATCGCCTGCATAATATATTTCCTGTTTTGTGTTCATACTATAAATGGATGAAGCTTAATCACACATGGCGCAACGGCACGTATTGGTCGAGCGGCTGGGGTACGGGTATGGATAATATGCCCCGTGTAAAACCGGAATACAATATGATCTATAGCCACGGACACATGATATGGATAGATGCCTGCCTTCAACAGATAATGACTGCAAATATCCTGCTCGAAATGGGATTTTATCTTGAAAGGTGGCAGGAGATAGAAGAGTTTGAAGATGAAATAAAGATGTTGTCGACCTATATTAAAGACAACATGTGGGATGAAAAAACAGGATTTCTGTATGATCAATATGCAGACGGCAGCCTGTCGGCCACGAAAGGAATTATCACCTATTGGGTGCTACATACCGATGTGCTGGACAAGCCCGGGATGGACAGGTTAGTAAAAGAGCTTGATAATACGGAAACGTTTAACCGGCCCCACAGAGTACCGTCATTATCGGCAGACAACCCCAAATACAATAAAAAAGGGCGTTACTGGCAGGGTGGAGTATGGCCCGGCGCAAATTATATGATTATCTCGGGATTAGACAAAAAAGGTTATACAAAAGAAGCTAAAGAGATAGCATTGAATCATTATCAGAATGTATTTGAAGTATATAAGCAGACAGGTACATTCTTTGAATACTATGCCCCCGAAGCTGCTGAACCCGGATTCATGGCACGGAAAGACTTTGTGGGCTGGACAGGATTGCCTCCCATCGCAGTATTTATTGAATATATATTAGGTATACGCTCAGACTTTTCAGAAAATACGGTTGTGTGGGATATAACCCAAATGGAAGCACATGGAATCGAACGATACCCTTTTGGTCCTGACGGTGTAATACAGATGCTCGTAAAAAATAGAGAAACCGAAGGCCAAACACCGGCGGTCACCATAAATACAAACATTGATTTTAAACTAATCCTCAAATGGGGACATAACCGGACAAAAACTGCGGAAATTAAAAAAGGAAAACAAAATATCTAATTAAATAACAAAAATTACCAATTCAGATTCTCATCTGTTCTTTGCGCTTCGAACAGATAAGGGAGGAATTGTTTGCACAAAAAGAATAAATAAATATATGAAAATAGGAATAGACATAGGCGGAACCAAGATCAGAACAGGGATTGTTGAAGATGGCAGGATAATTAAAAAAGTAGAAAAGCCAACATTGGCATACAGGGAAGAAAAGGAAATCATTGATGACCTGATATCGGGGATAAAGGAAATTATATGCCCGGAAGTGAAAAGCATCGGAGTTGGTGTTCCATCTGTTGTCGATACCCATTTGGGAATAGTATATAATGTTGCAAATATAAAATCATGGAAGGAAGTGCATCTCAAAGATATTCTTGAACAGGAATTTCAACTGCCTGTATTTATAAATAATGATGCCAATTGCTTTGTACAGGGAGAATATAAATACGGAAAAGGAGCGGGTTACAACAATGTTGTAGGTATAACCATAGGTACAGGGCTGGGAGCCGGCTTGATATTGGATGGCAAATTATATAACGGAGCGAACACCAGTGCCGGGGAAGTAGGGAATTTTCCTTATTTAGATAATGAATTTGAGTATTATTGCAGCGGGCAGTACTTTTTACATGAATATCAGACTACCGGTTATGATTTGGCCATAGAAGCAGAGGCGGAAAATCAAGACGCGTTAGACAAATTCAATAAATTTGGTTATCATCTGGGAAAACTTATAATGACTGTACTTTTTGCATATGATCCGGAAGCTATTATTATAGGGGGAAGCATCGCTCAATCATATAAATTTTATTCTTCCGAAATGAATAAAAGGGTTATGAATGAATTCCCATATTCGACTGTTATCGAAAATTTGTCAATTCATATCTCTACACGGGACGATATAGGAATATTAGGGGCTACTGAATTATGACATAATATTTATAGTATTAGACATAAGTATGTCATCAAAATAATATAAAATAATTTAGATGAATAACCATTCTTTTAATTCTGTCAAAGCACCCGTGAAAGTAGAAGACTCACGCGTGCTTTTCTTTATGCCTTCGCCGGACGCGGTGGCTACTACTACTTTCATTTTAAAAAATAAAAAATGAATCAGGTTGCCCTGGACAGACTTGTAATACTTGCTTATATGGATAAAATTTAATATATTTGCTAGGTTTTATAACACAAAAACGCTGGGGGATATTTTCCTCATTAATAACGAAATACAAATATGACAGAGAAACAAAAAATGGCGAGTGAATCTTACTCCGCCCAAAATATCCAAGTGCTTGAGGGATTGGAAGCCGTGAGGAAAAGACCTGCAATGTACATTGGAGATATAAGCGAAAAAGGTTTACATCATTTGGTATATGAAGTTGTAGATAACTCGATAGATGAAGCTTTGGCCGGCTACTGTAACGATATTAAAGTAACCATATATGAAGATAACTCAATAAGCGTTCAGGATAACGGGCGCGGTATTCCGGTAGGCATCATGGACAAAGAACAAAAATCTGCCCTTGAAGTCGTTCTTACAGTGCTGCATGCCGGAGGTAAATTCGACAAAAGCACATACAAGGTGTCCGGAGGTCTTCACGGTGTAGGGGTATCGTGTGTAAATGCATTATCAACCTATTTAAAGGCCGAAATACATACGCAGGGAAACGTTTATGTACAGGAGTACTCATGCGGCAAACCATTGACAGGCGTTGATAAAACAGGCGAAACTAACGATACGGGAACGATAATCACATTCAAGCCTGACGATTCGATATTTATTGTAACCGAATACAAATATGACACGCTGGCATCCCGTCTGCGCGAACTGGCATTCCTGAATGCAGGGGTGCGTCTTTCCCTTACAGACAAACGCCATCAGAGAGAAGACGGAACCTATAAATCCGACACATTCTTTTCAGAAAAAGGACTTGAAGAGTTTGTCCGTTACATAGATGCTTCCAAGGAAGCTCTTATAGAGGATGTTATACACATCGTCACCGAAAAACAAGGAGTACCGGTAGAAGTTGCCATGACTTACAATACTTCTTATAACGAAAATGTCTATTCATATGTAAATAATATCCACACGATAGAAGGAGGTACTCACCTTACCGGTTTCCGGCGCGGCCTGTCCCGCACACTGAAAAAATATGCGGAAGACACAAAGATGCTGGAGAAAGTGAAAGTCGAGATCAGCGGAGACGACTTCCGCGAAGGACTTACTGCTGTAGTATCAATTAAGGTCGCAGAACCTCAATTCGAAGGACAGACAAAAACCAAACTTGGCAATAACGAGGTTATCGGAGCTGTTGACCAGGCGGTAGGTGAAGCTTTAGGTTACTATCTGGAAGAACATCCTAAAGAAGCCCGGATAATTGTAGAAAAAGTTATCCTTGCGGCAACTGCCCGTGCCGCGGCACGCAAAGCCCGCGAAATGGTACAACGCAAATCGCCTCTTACAGGAGGCGGGCTTCCGGGGAAACTGGCCGACTGTTCGAGCAAAGATGCTCAGATATGCGAGATATTCCTTGTCGAAGGAGACTCGGCGGGAGGCACAGCTAAACAAGGACGCGATCGCGGATTTCAGGCAATTCTTCCATTAAGGGGTAAAATTCTGAATGTGGAAAAAGCGATGCCTCATAAAGTTCTGGAAAGCGATGAAATAAAGAATATATATACTGCGCTTGGTGTAACCATAGGAACAGATGAAGACTCTAAAGAGTTGAATCTGGTAAAATTACGTTACCAAAAAGTAGTTATCATGACCGATGCCGACGTAGACGGCAGCCATATCGCCACATTGATCCTCACATTCTTCTTCCGCCACATGAAGGCTTTATTGGAAAAAGGGTACGTATACATTGCTACCCCTCCTCTATACCTGTGCCGCAAAGGAAAAGCAGAAG
>JAISES010000230.1 GCA_031263965.1 Prevotella sp.
CCTTCTATCAGGTTTTCCAGCCCGTGATCCTTTGGCGTAGCACGGATATAAACGAAGGGCAAGCCCAAAGCATCAGCAACCAATGCTCCGGGGGCAATCGCTCCCGTGGCGACACCGGCTATAGCATCTGCTTCCGGATAGTTCTCGATGATGAGCCGGCATAATTCGGTCTTTATAAATGTACGTATACGAGGATACGATATGAGTTTTCTGTTATCACAATAAAGTGGAGATTTCCATCCCGAAGCCCATGTAAAAGGGTTGGATGGTTGCAGTTTGATAGCCCTTATACTAAGGAGTTTTCCGGCTGTCAGCTTTTCTAGGGTATTCATTTTATTTTAAACAATCAATATTAATAGCCCACAAATATACAACTAATAGACAAAAGAAAAGAAAATATGCAGGAAAGAAAATGTGAAATAAATATATTACAAAAAAGAAAGGAATCGCTTTTTAGCGATTCCTTTCCTATATAAAAGTCGTATTGGTGGATATACCGAAACTCCGTAAAACAGGATTTGAGTGCTTCGATCCCTTTGTAATCCACCGCGCTAAGCAGCCCGAAGGTGTGGCCCGCCATTGGAATCAAAAGCTTGTCTCGGTCATTTTATTAATTGATGAGCTTCCCAATCGACCAATACGACTTAAGTCTATCATCTTTCTATGTCAAAGATACCAAGTATATTCACGGAATCCAAATAAATTCTCAGAAACTGTTTGAATTTTATAGCAGATTTTTTTTATAGGTATTTTCAGATGGATTTTATTCTTTTTGCTTACAGGTTTAGCGGGCTAAACCAAAAGGAAAAAGAATAAAATACGCTGGAAAGAGCATAAAAAAATTGCTAAGAAGTCTTTTTCTGATCCTGTAATAATATTTTCGCTAAAATTTAAACAGTTTCTCAATATTTAACGTGCTTATGCTTTGTTGCGCACCCGCAATTTGAACATCCACAGCTATTCTTTTGTTCATTTTTTGAAAAAAAGAATCCATATATTTTGTATGCAATTATCAAAACTACAAATACTCCTATCATTCCAACGATTATCTCTTGGATCATTTCATTTAGAATTATTGTGAATAACAAAGTTATATAAGAATAGGTAAATAGAGCGTTAATGGGGGTTAAAAGATATGAAAAAGAGGCTGTCTCAAAAGGTTGATCCAATCTTTGCCAAATCTTTGTCATTTTTTGAATCATTTGTATATACTATAGATGATTACTAATATCTATATTTGTATTATCTAAATAAGAGAAAACAGATTCCTTATTCAGGTATATTTTCTTTTTAATTCATGGAAACTGTTTAAACAGTTTCTAAAATCAAAATTATTATCATATGAAATTAAAAACATTCTTATTTCTCTTTTTTCTGAATTCTACTTTTCTTTTGCAGGCTTCTGACAAGCTGCTTATTAAAATAGAAACAGAGCGCACCAGCCTTATCTACCAAGTAGGCGACAACGGACGTTTGTACCAAAAATATCTGGGTAAAAAGCTTAATCATAATTCTGACATGCAACATCTTCCGCAGGGAACTGAAGCGTATCTGGCTCATGGCATGGAAGATTATTTTGAACCGGCTGTTCATATACTCCATAACGATCATAACTCTTCGTTGCTACTAAAATATGTAGAGCATTCCAGCGCTCAGACCGGTGATGGAGTGAACGAAACCGTGATCACTCTTAAAGATGATAAATATCCTGTAACTGTAAAGTTGCACTATGTAACTTATAGCAAGGAGAATATTATCCGTACATTCAGCGAGATCAGTCATCAGGAGGAGAAGCCTGTTGTTCTTAGCAAATACGCTTCCTCGATGCTTCACTTAAATCGGAACAGATATTTTCTGACCGAATTTTCCGGAGATTGGGCGCACGAAGCTGCTATCGCCGAAAGAGAACTTGCTTTTGGGAAGAAAGTGATCGATACCAAGTTGGGTGCACGTGCCAATATGTTTGTCTCTCCTTTCTTTCAGTTGTCTCTCGATGATCCTTCCCGGGAAAACGCAGGAGAAGTATTAGTGGGAACTCTGGGATGGACAGGGAACTTCCGCTTTACTTTCGAAATAGATAATAAGAACGAACTGCGTATTATCAGTGGTATCAATCCATATGCTTCGGAATATAACCTGCCTGCAAAAGAAGTATTCCGCACTCCGGATTTTTATTTCACTTACAGTTGCTCGGGAATAGGAGAAGCCAGCCGTAGCTTTCACGATTGGGCACGTAATTATCAGGTAAATAAGGGCAATGAGACACGTATGACCTTACTCAATAACTGGGAAGCTACTTACTTCGATTTTGATGAAAACAAACTGATTGGTTTGATGGATGAGGCTAGTAAGCTTGGAGTAGATATGTTCCTTCTGGATGATGGCTGGTTTGCCAATAAATACCCGCGTAGCGGTGATCATCAGGGACTGGGTGACTGGGAAGAAACTGCCGGCAAACTACCGAACGGAATAGGACACCTCGTTGAAGAGGCTCAAAAGAAAGGTGTTAAATTTGGTCTGTGGATTGAACCGGAAATGGTGAATCCTAAGAGTGAACTTTATGAGACACACAAAGATTGGGTAATTCATCTGCCCAACCGTGACGAATATTATTTCCGTAACCAGATGGTGCTTGATCTGAGTAATCCTAAAGTGCAGGATCATGTATTCGGTGTAGTAGACAAATTGATGACAAAGTATCCCGGTATTGCTTTCTTTAAGTGGGATTGCAACAGTCCGATCACGAATATTTATTCAATGTACCTGAAAGAAAACCAGTCCCATCTGTACATTGATTATGTACGCGGACTTTACAAGGTATTGGATAGGATTAAAGCTAAGTATCCCGATCTGCCGATGATGCTGTGTGCCGGTGGCGGCGGGCGTTCCGACTATGAAGCACTGAAGTACTTCACCGAGTTTTGGCCGAGCGATAACACCGATCCTGTCGAACGCTTATTTATACAATGGGGATTCTCACAAATATTCCCCAGCAAGACATTATGTGCTCACGTCACAACATGGAATCGCAGCACCAGTATCAAATTTCGTACCGATGTAGCGATGATGTGTAAATTGGGATTCGACATCAAACTGGACGATATGAACCAGAATGAACATGTATATTGTAATGAAGCTGTTAAAAACTACAACCGTTTGAAACCTGCGATTCTGGAAGGGGATTTATACCGTTTGGTTTCCCCGTATGGAAGCAATCATACTTCTTCTATGTATGTAGGCAAAGATAAGCAGTCAGCAGTAGTGTTTGCATTTGATATTCATCCGCGTTATGCTGAAAAGACATTGCCTGTCCGTTTACAGGGATTGGACTCTAACCGGACATACCGTGTGAAAGAAATCAACCTGATGCCGGGAAATGGTTCTTCACTGAAAGGTAACGATCAGGTCTTTTCAGGAGAATATTTGATGACTGTCGGATTAGAGCTGTTTACCACACAGCAACTACATAGCCGGATTATCGAAATTACAAGAGAATAAGACATTGAAAAAACTGTTTGAATTTTATCGAAAAATATTATTATAGAATTTGAAAAAAAATTTGCTATAAAATTCAAACAGTTTCTTAGGGTGTTATACAAGTGTTGTCAAATGTTTCAGAAATAACTCTTCGCCACAGTCTACCCATTCACAAAATTTTTTATTATTCTCTCCTTTATAAGATTCTATGTATTGAATAAGTTTGCTTATGTTGAAGCTTGCTCCGGTTATGCCGCAACCTGCGAATTCGGCATCGGCGGCATTCACCTCTTGTTCTACATGGACAGGTATCATCATCACCGGTTTGTTCAGGTACATTGCTTCGCATATCGACTCAAAACCGGCCGTTGTAATATACCCTTTACAATTAGCCATATATTGGAGAAATTTTTTATCATCCAGTCGATGCATAGTCAAGCCTTTTCTCAGTACTGTTTCGGGCTCAACGTCTTTCTTATCCCAAAAAAAATTAAGTTCGCTTTCGGGATTATCGCGGTGCCACTCCCTGACTTCGTTTTCGTAACCTTGATTTAACATATACCCTAAAATATAATCGCCATTCACGGGAGTAAGCTCTAATACTTCTCTGCGCAACAAAGGCGGAACTACAGCTATCCTGTGAGGTATATTGTCTTTCAGCGGATAAAACGACAATGCCAGTGTCTTGGTTGCACCAATACCACAGAGAAGAGTGTGCAGACGAAAAAGCATCATACCCTGCCCATCCCCCCTGGCATGCGTATAATCGGGATGCTTAATTAAGAACTGGTGACCGATATTGACAAAAGGTACTTTGATGCTGAATCTCAAGTGTGAAAGCCCCGCTAATACTTCATAAAAATTGACCACTACATCGGGAGACGTTTTCTTAATCCTGTGGTTGATCATCTCTATACTTTTCTTAAACTTTCTCAACCTTTTGGGATTGATATTGTATAACAACGTTTTCAGAGGATGAATATGTTTCTGATCCTTTCTGAATATAAAAGATGGTGTGTCATATAGTCTGCATTTCGTACCAATCCTTCTATAAAAAAACTCAGGGATTTCTCTGGTTTTGCTCTTGCCCATAAGAACTTCTACAACTTCGTGCCCATTGCAGCGAAGCATTTCAGATAAAGCGATAGCTTGGGTCATATGCCCCCTTCCGTCACCTTGTACTATAAAGAGGTATTTCATATGGCTTGTGGTATGAGTTGTGTATTCATATCAGGAGCTGGTGTATCTTCTATCGTTTCCTGCTCCTGATAATAAACTAAATTCCAATTTCCTTCGTAATCTTCGGTAAGGGCCGACAATGATTCTACCCAATCTCCGGAATTAAGGTATAATATATCATCGTAATAGCGCATTTCCGGATGATGGATATGTCCGCAAATGACTCCGTCACATTTCTTTTTACGCGCTATTCCTACAATATGATGTTCGTAATCGCTGATATACGAAACAGATGTCTTAACCTTATTTTTTATTTCCTTGGACAGGGAATAATAGGGTAGTCCTTTCTTTACCAGCATATTATTATACAGTTTGTTTATCCATAACAAAAGAGAATATCCCATATCGCCTATTTTCGACAACCAACTGAAACGGCTTGTCACTGTATCAAATACATCTCCGTGAAGAATATAAAAACGTTTACTGCCACTCTCATAAATACAATCTTTCACGATTTTTATATTCTGAAAAGTCATGGGTAATACAGCATCGAGAAAGTCATCATGATTGCCCCGCAAATATGTAATTTTAGTCTTATGCTGAATATTCAGCATAAGCTTTATGAATTTAGTATGACTCCTTTTCCATTTATTCTTTTTGCCTCGCATCAGGTTCCAGCCATCAATAATATCTCCGCAGAGAATAAGGTTGTCACACGTATTTTCCTTTAAATATTGTGTAACTTCTTTTGCTTTCGACCATTTAGACCCCAGATGAATATCTGAGAGTACGATGGTTCTGTGGTGTTTAATTTTTGTCACTTTCATATCATTTTTGTATATTCAAAACAACAACTATATTGTGACGAAGCTATGTCTTTCTGACGAAGAATAGATTAAATCTGAGACATTGCGTTTTTTGTACCCGGTTCAGAAACTGTTTGAATTTTATAGCAAGTTTTTTTTATAGGTATTTTCAGATGGATTTTGTTCTTTTTGCTTGCAGGTTTAGCGGGCTAAACCAAAAGTAAAAAGGGGAAAATACGCTGAAAAGGGCATAAAAAAATTGCTAAGAAGTTTTTTCAAATCCTATAATAATATTTTTCGCTAAAATTCAAACAGTTTCTCAGCCTTTCGCCGATACAAGTCTTTAATTATTCCATCGGACACTCCTATTATCGGTGTTTCTACAGTCAGCGCCCGGGCCATCTTCATTATTTTGAGATAGATACTTATCGCCGGAAGAATAACATTAGCCCGGTTGGTATTCATATTGTATTTAATGACACGCTCTTCGATAGTCATTCCCTTGAGAGTCCGGGCAAAAGACACCAACTCTTCTCTCCTTATACGGCCACACCTTCGGAGAAGGGAATCTATCTTATTAATATTGCCGCCCGACCCGATAAGAGATATCTTTGTAAATTCGCGGCAATACCGGTAAATCCAATTTTTCATTCTCAGCCATTCGCCCTGCTCTTTTCCATCACTCACATCTAATAAACGCAGTGTCCCTATGTGGAAAGATTCCGCCGCAATTTCTTTTTTCCGGTAAAACAAGATTAAGTCTGTGGAGCCACCGCCTACATCTGTAAAGAGATAAGCGCGATCATCGTCCATATTTTGCTCAACACTATTGATTATTATGAACCGGGCTTCTTCTACTGTATTTATAACATCTATTTCGATTCCTGTTTTAGAAAAAACCGAATCTACGACCTCCGTCGCATTACTGGCTTCTCTGATTGCCGATGTTGCACATACCTGCCAATCATCTATATCGTTGATGCTAATGATGCCTTTAAATGAATTGAGAAGAGTAGACAGTTTATCTAATTTAACGTCGCCAATGCATCCGTTCGTAAATGTATCTTCACCCAACTTTAACGGAATACGTATGAAAATATCTTTCTTAAAGAAGGGACTACCCTTATAATCAATCACATCTGTAATGAGCAAACGCACTGAATTGGAACCAATATCAATAGCTGCTAATCGTTTATTATTCATATAAATCTTTAATTATTTTATAATTGCTCAAATTTCAATGATTTATATTTCTATGTGATTAAGCCTTGGTTACATTAAAATGAATTAGCGGTTAAGGAAGTATTCAGAAACTGTTTGAATTTTATAGCAGATTTTTTTTATAGTTATTTTCAGATGGATTTTTGTACTTTTTGCTTGCAGGTTTAGCGGGCTAAACCAAAAGTAAAAAGGGAAAAATACGCTGAAAAGAGCATAAAAAAAATTGCTAAGAAGTTTTTTTCAAATCCCATAATAATTTTTTTCGAT
>JAISES010000285.1 GCA_031263965.1 Prevotella sp.
GCTTCTACCACTTCCCGGAGGTACTTTTCTGCCTGGATGAAATCGCCTCTGAACATATAGGATTTAGATAGCATCACTTTGGCAAAACCACGTGTCATCCGATAAGCATCTTCGGCTCCATAACGTCCTTTTGCAGGAAGATTTGCCGCGTCCAACAAATCCTGTTCAATCTGTTTGTATACTTCAGCAGCGCTCGTACGCGGGAGTTGCAGAATTTCCGACGGCAGCATCGGTTGGGTTAGTAAAGGAACGTCTCCGAATGTAGTTACCAGCGAATAATATCCGAATGCCCGTAGCGCTTTGGCTTCATTGGCGTAACGGGTCAACAGTTCCTTATCTCCCACGGCATCCGGGGCGTAATAAATAACATCGTTACAACGATTAATCAGACGGTATAATATTTCCCAACGGCGTCCTACTTCTCCATTGGTTGTATATACGATGAAATTAGACAAAGCTTGTACTTCCGCCCGATCGCCGTCGCCTCCTCCTCCTTTCAGGGCATCGTCGGTAGTGCAATCGCCAATGAGATAGAAATTGAGAGCATATTCATTCCAAGTGTTTCTCAATTGCAGATAAGCGCCTGTCAAGGCATATTTTATATCACTTTCTTTTTGAAAGAAATTCTCCGTGGTTGTTTTTCCGTAGCTTGGTTCATCCAATGAACAACCATAACCCGTAAAGATGAAAACCAGACAGATAAAAGCTATACTTATATTTTTCATAATCTATTTCTTTAAAATTGTATGTTGCAACCTATAATCATTGTACGGGAAGTCGGATAGCGTGTGTTATCCACTCCCATATTTAGCGGACTACCTGTCCCGATTTCAGGATCGAGCCCGTCGTAACCTGTGATCGTGAATAAATTCTGTGCAGATACATAAAACCGGCAACTTGAGAAGATATTTGTTTTCTGCACAATTTTACGCGGTAAGGTGTATCCTACTTGTATATTCTGAAGGCGCATAAACGAGCCATCTTCTACATAGAATGTAGAGCCGCGCATATTGTCGTTATTACTTGTATTGCTTATCCGGGGATAAATGGCATTGTCTCCTTCCTGTCGCCAGGCTTTGAGATAGGCGTCTGCCAGTGCATTTTGTCTTCCGGCGCCAGACAGGCCTCCTTTAGCCGGATTCCAGATGTCATTGCCGATTGTTCCGTGAAACGCAACATTGAAATCTATATTTTTATAGTCGAAGCCGAGATTCAGGCCGAATATCAGGTCTGGGTTGGGGTCGCCGATAAATGTTCTGTCGTCGTCATTCAGTATGCCTTCTTCCGTTAGTTTGGCAAACTTAAATTCTCCGGGTAACGCATTCGGCTGTATTTTGTTGCCGTTTTTATCTACATAATTATCAATCTCGCCCTGGTTCTGAAATATTCCGATTTGTTTATAACCCCAGAAACGTCCGATAGGGCCACCCACCACTGTACGGCTGACGCTACCGCTCAGGTAGTCGGATACCAGTCCGGTTACTTCTGTTTTATAAGTAGACATATTCAGCCCGGCATTATAATTGAAATCTCTTCCGATTTTATTACGGTAATTGAATGTAAATTCAAATCCCGTATTTTTCAGATCTCCGGCATTAAAGAATGGACTGGTGGGAAATGCTCCGAAGGAAGGGATGGGCATATTCAGCAACATATCTTTTGTTTTCTTGACATAGAAATCTATTGACATATCCAGACTGTTTCCGAACAAGGTTGCATCCAGCCCGAAGTTCGTCTGCTGGCTTGTTTCCCATTTGATATCTTTATTTCCGGTATAGGCGGGAATATATCCCTGTGAGAAACCATTACCGAAATACCATTGGCTATCGCTATTTGTTCCGATTAAGGTAAAGGGAGCATCTCTGTCGATACGTTGGTTGCCATTTTGTCCCCAGCCGCCGCGTATTTTCAAGTTTGACAACCAATCCTCTACATCGAACGCTTTGAAGAATTCTTCATTGGATAATCTCCAGCCCAGAGAGAAAGAAGGGAAATATCCCCAGCGATTCCCTTTTGCAAGGCGGGAGGAACCGTCGGCACGGAAGCTTACCGTTGCCAGGTATCTGTCGGCATACGTATAGTTGGCGCGTCCCAGATAAGATAGCATCGCCGAAGTTTCTTTTCGGCCGGATACCTGGTCGCCGGTTGTCTGCGCATCAAGCACACGGTAGATGTCTTCATTTCCTAATGCTTTCGTTTTATAAGCATTGGCTGTCTCCAGCGAATTCTTTTCATAGACCATAGCTCCCATCACATCGAAACGATGATCGTTTATCTCCTTATTGTAACTTACTCTTTGTTCTATGATATAATTGAATATCTGCGTCGTATTATGGGTAAGCTTTGTTTCCGTGGTATATTTACTTTCTCTGTTTCCCAGATTATCATCCGAGAAAGTAGCCGAATAAAGAGGTGTGAAGTTTTTGAAAGTCTGATTATTTCGTTCGAAACTATACTGTACGCGATAATTCAATCCTTCCATTATTTTCAGATTGGCAAATGCATTACCGAAGGCATTAAAATACTCATCTTTCCTGTCGGGTAATTCAAGCATCGACACCGGGTTTGGGTCGAACGACCATTCGGTAGGCGCATACTTGTTGTATTCATAATTTTCAGACGAAGGATTTACCAGCGGATTGATTACCGGTGTAAACGGGTCGGCTTTCAGTATAAAATCAAAATAGGGAACAGCCCCGGTATCTTTCGACTGTATCTTGGCCAAACCAACATTGGCGCCTACCGTCAGATACTTGTTGATGTCATATTCCTGATTAAACTTGAGTGTCAGACGCTTAAATTCCGTTGTAATCATAGCTCCCTGGTCATCCAGATAACCCAGGCTAAGGGAGGTACGCGAATTATCGGTTCCTTTAC
>JAISES010000322.1 GCA_031263965.1 Prevotella sp.
TATAAACTATTACAACAAAATAATTGCTATAAATTCCCATGTTATTGAATTGATAGTTGTTTACAGTATCTCGGTTTTATTAAGTTGGATAATATTAAAAATACCTTATGCTAGAGCGATATTTAAAATTTAGAAAGAATTTATTCTGCAATTAGTCATTTAATTTACTGGTGAACTTATTGTGAAAAAAGAATCTCAGCTAATATTTGTTTTTTGTTTTTTTTACCTTACCTTTGCGTCCGATCGTATCAAAAGTGAGTGTTACTAAAGAAAAATGTATGAAAAATTGTTTTTTGTTTATGCAAAAATGTTTGGATCTATTGGATATAGATGAGTGTTTTATGTGTACATTTTTGATAGGATCTGAGGAATAAAAATGGAAATATGAGCGAAACGGTTTATATAAATGGACGCTTTTTGACTCATCGCATGGCTGGTATCCCACGTTTTGGTTATGAGATGTGTATGGCTTTACATCGCTTGAATTTTCCGTTTACGGTGGTAGTACCTGGGGATGCTGTTTTAAGTCAGGATCTTCCTTTTGATATTGTTTTTCACGGAAAGTTTCGATCTCATTTGTGGGAACAGTTGGATTTACCTCGTTTCCTTCGCTCACATGCTTATCCATTGTTGATCAGTTTTAGCGGATTAGGTCCGGTTTGCTACCGGAATCACATATCAACGATTCACGATGTAGCATTTATGCGGCATCCGGAATGGTTTTCGAGCAGCTATAATCTTATTTACAAGTCTTTGACGCCGGTCTTGGCACGACAGGCAAAGAAGATTCTTACGGTTAGCAATTTTTCTAAAAGAGAGATTGAGGATTGTTTACATATTGGCGGAGACAAGATAGCAGTTATTTACAATGCATTATCTTCGTCAATACATTGTTCTGAAACTCTTTCACATAAAGATGAAGACGACAGTATTGCCGGAGAACGTTATATGTTGGCGGTTTCATCACACGATCCGCGTAAGAATTTTTTGCGAATTATTCAGGCGTTTAAACTGCTTCGTCGATCGGATTTGAAATTATATATCATTGGAGACATGCCTAAAGTATTCCGGCGGGAAAATTTGAATGCTGATATTGATTCTAATATACGAATATTAGGTCATGTGGAAGACAAGGTTTTATCACGTTATTACCGACATGCCGACTTATTTGTTTATCCGTCTCTTTATGAAGGTTTCGGTATTCCTCCATTAGAAGCGATGGCACATGAATGTCCGGTTTTGTTGTCGGATATTCCGTCATTGCGTGAGATTTATGGAGATTCGGCTGTTTATTGTGATCCATACGATATAAATTCCATTGCTGTTGGAATGGAACGCTTATTATCTGATGTTGCTTTGCGAGAAAATTTGTTAAAGCAGGGTAGGGAGGTGCAAACTCGATATTCATGGGAGGCGTCGGCAGCAAAACTTGTATCGGTGCTAAATGAATATTAGTATTAACACAAAAAATGATTAATTGGAGATGAAAAAAATATTATTTATAATTTTCGACATATTGGTTTTGTATGGAAGCATTTACTTTTCTTTCAAAATATTTGGAGAACAATTAGAAGCTTATGGCGAAAATGTTCAAGCTTTCCTGATTATTTCGCCTCTGATAGCTTTTTTTTATCTGTTGTTCCTGTATATATTTGATTTGCAGGATGTGATGCGTCGAAAATTGCAGGAAATCATTTATGCGGTATTTTTGATTACGTTGGGGTTGACGCTTTCTGTAATGGCTGTTTGTTTTTTTGTTCGCGGCGGCGCAATGGCATTTCCTCGCAGTGTGATTTTGCTTTCCAGCATTTGCTGGTTTGTCGGCTTATTACTGGTACGGTGTATCAACAGATATTATCAGCGATACAGTCATGGCGTAAAAGATGTAGTCGTGGTGGGCGATAAGGTCGAATCATTATTGTATAACCTCGACAGGCATTACAAAGACCTGTATTGTGTCAAGCATGTTTGCGCAAATAATGACAGCTCGCTCATGAAAAAGATAGCCTCTTGTAAAGAGATTTTTATTTCTGCCGATGTTCCGGAGAATATTCGGAGAAAACTCTTTGTTTATCAGTCGAAACATGATGTTCAGATTTATTTTGTTCCTAAATATTCAGATATTACGGTGATGAATTCATCCATGTTTCCGACAGATGATATTCCTACATACGCCCTTTCACGATTGGATTTGACCGTAGAAGAGCGTGCGCAAAAACGCATCTTCGACATATTCTTGGCTATTCTTGGCTGTATTGTTGGGTTGCCTTTTTTTGTGATTACTGTAATCTTGGTGAAATTGGATGGTGGACCAGTCTTTTACATTCAAGAGCGCTTGACTTGCAATAAAAAGTTATTTAAAGTCTATAAATTCCGTACAATGGTTCCTCATGCCGAATTACTTTCCGGCCCGGTGCTTTCGGGCGAGAATGATCCCCGTATTACAAAAGTAGGCCGTTTTTTGCGAGCGACACGCTTGGACGAACTTCCGCAAATATATAACGTCTTGCGTGGTGATATGAGTATCGTTGGGCCTCGTCCGGAACGTCCATTCTTCGTGGAACAGTTTGAGGATGAGATGCCCGAATATGCTTTTCGGATGAAAGTGAAAGCCGGACTTACAGGATTAGCGCAAGTGATGGGCAAATATAATACGAGCGCTGCTGAAAAATTACGTTACGATTTGATGTACATTGCCCGTTATTCTTTGCTGGGTGATTTGCTAATTGTGCTGCGAACGGTTAAGGTGCTGTTTATGAAAGAATCTACCGAAGGAGTGCAACTACAAACAAACATCATATCAGAAGAAGAATAAAACATGATCTATTAATATGAAGAAACAGTATGATTATTTAATTGTAGGATCCGGTCTTTACGGAGCTATATTTGCCGGTAAGGCATATCAACAGGGAAAACGCTGTTTAGTGATAGACAAACGTCCGCATACGGGTGGTAATATCTATTGCGAAAACATTGCAGAAATTAATGTTCACAAGTATGGCGCTCATATTTTTCATACATCCAATAAGGAAGTTTGGGATTTTGTTAGTACTTTTGTGACGTTTAATCGTTATACCAATTCGCCGATAGCCCATTATAAAGGAAAATTGTATAATCTTCCGTTCAATATGAATACTTTTTACGCCCTTTGGGGAGTGAAAACTCCTGAGGAAGCTCAGGCAAAAATAGAAGAACAGCGAAGAACGGCCGGAATTACAAGCCCGAAAAACTTGGAAGAACAGGCGATTTCGCTGGTAGGAAAAGATATTTATGAAATCCTGATTAAGGGATATACCGAAAAGCAGTGGGGACGGAAATGTACGGAACTTCCGGCATTTATAATTAAACGTCTTCCGGTGCGTTTTACATTTGATAATAATTATTTCAATGATCCTTATCAAGGTATTCCCATAGGAGGTTATAATAAATTGACCGATAGTCTGTTGAATGGAATTGAAGTGGTCTGTAATACGGACTTCTTCGAAAACAGGGGCTATTTTGAAAGCATAAGCGATAAGATAGTTTTTACCGGTAAGATAGATGAATTTTATGATTTTCGGTTAGGAGCATTGGAATATCGGACGTTACGGTTTGAAACGGAATTGTTGGATTGCGCTAATTACCAGGGAAATGCGGTTGTGAATTATACGGAGAGGGAGATTCCATATACCCGTATCATAGAACATAAGCATTTTGAGTTTGGAACACAGCCTCAAACTGTTATTTCAAGAGAATATTCGTCGGAATGGACAGCAGGCAGTGAACCGTTTTATCCGGTAAATGATGAAAAAAATGACCGTTTATATCAGCAATACAAGTCCTTAGCCGATCAGGAATCGCATGTAATTTTCGGCGGACGTTTGGCAGAGTATAAATATTATGATATGGACAAAGTGGTGGAAAAAGCGTTGGAAATGAGTAATAAAATGATGAAATAATAAATATGCAGTTCGAAGGAAAACAAACTAAAGAGATAGCGCTCAAAAAACAGATACTCGAACTTACGAGAGAATATTATAAAGAAGTTCACGGACAAACCAAGCCGTTTGAGCCGGGAAAGACGCATGTGAATTACGGTGGCCGTTATTTTGATGAGGAAGAATTGGCAAACTTGATAGATTCTTCTTTGGATTTTTGGCTTACTGCAGGGCCTTGGGCACAGAAGTTTGAGAAACGCTTTGCCGAATGGCTGGGTATTCGATATTGCTCGCTGACAAATTCCGGGTCTTCGGCCAATCTGTTGGCTTTTATGGCATTGACGTCTCCATCGTTAGGCGATCGGAGGATACGGAAAGGAGATGAAGTGATTACCGTTGCCTGCGCTTTTCCTACCACCGTGACGCCGGTTATTCAATACGGCGCTGTTCCTGTATTTGTCGACATCACAGTACCTGAATATAATATAGACGTTACCCAACTTGAAAAGGCATTATCCCCTAAAACGAAAGCGGTGATGATTGCTCATTCGCTTGGAAACCCGTTTGACTTACAAACGCTAAGGGATTTCTGCGACAATAATAATCTTTGGTTGATAGAAGATAACTGCGACGCTTTAGGATCGGAGTATTTGTATAATGGCGTATGGAAAAAGACAGGTACAATCGGTCATATTGGCACGTCGTCCTTTTATCCGCCTCATCATATTACAATGGGCGAAGGCGGCGCTGTTTATACGGATGATCCCTTGCTGCACAAGTTAGTCAATTCTTTCCGCGATTGGGGGCGCGACTGCTGGTGCGTCGGCGGAGTGGATAATACATGTAAATATCGTTTTAATAAGCAGTTCGGTGAATTGCCTCTGGGTTATGATCACAAATATGTCTATTCTCATTTTGGCTATAACTTGAAACTTACCGATATGCAAGCAGCTATCGGTTGCGCTCAACTGGAAAAATTGGATGCAATTGTAGAGGCTCGGCGTGGCAATTTTGCAGCATTGAAAAAAGGGCTGGAGGGTATCGAGGGATTGATTCTTCCGGAAGCTCAAAAAAATGCTCATCCGAGTTGGTTTGGCTTCTTGATATCGGTAAAAGGAGATGCCGGATTTACCCGGAATGATTTTGCCTGTTTTTTGGAAAGTAAAAGGATACAAACGCGGAATCTATTTGCCGGAAATCTACTGAAACATCCGGTTTTTGATGAATTACGTGCTTCGCAGTCCGGTTATCGTGTTGTCGGAACATTGAAAGAAACAGATTTTGTGATGAATAACACTTGCTGGATAGGGGTTTATCCCGGTATGACGCCGGAAAAACTCCAGTATATGATCGGTATGATTAAAACATTTGTTGCTGAATATAAAAAATAAGATATGAAGACAGTCATTCTTGCCGGAGGCTTAGGTACCCGTTTGAGCGAGGAAACCAGGCAAATTCCCAAACCCATGGTTCGTATTGGAGATAAACCTATTATATGGCATATCATGAAGCTTTATTCGCAATATGGCTACCATGATTTTGTAGTCTGTTTGGGATATAAAGGTTATGCTATAAAAGAGTGGTTTGCCAATTATTTTCTTCATAATAACGATTTGACGATAGATGTCCGTAAGAATAGTATTGAAATACATGACGATATCAGCGAGCCGTGGAAGGTAACACTGGTCGAAACAGGCTTGCATACGCAAACCGGCGGTAGAATAAAACGAGCGAGGAAGTATATAGGAAATGAGCCTTTTATGCTGACGTATGGCGATGGTGTATCGGACGTCAATATAAACGAGTTGGTAGCCAGTCATAGAGCTAATGGTAAAGCTTTGACGGTAACGGCCTACAAGCCGAAAGGTCGATTCGGCTCGCTCCATATCGGCACAAATGACATTGTTGACAGTTTTACGGAAAAACCTACAGGTGCTGATACTTGGATCAATGCCGGTTTTTTTGTATGTGAGCCGGAAATTTTTGATTATATACCGGATGATGATAGCTGTATTTTTGAAAAACTTCCTATGGAGAATCTCGCCAGAGATGGGAAAATGCAAGCATTTAAACATCCCGGTTTTTGGCGTCCGATGGACACACTGAGAGATAATATGGAATTGAATGAGATATGGGATCAGGGCAGTGCTCCCTGGAAAATCTGGAAATGATGACAACAGACTCATTTGATAATTTTTATCGAGGGAAAAAAGTCCTGGTGACCGGACATACGGGTTTTAAAGGCTCGTGGTTGTCCATTTGGTTGCATCATTTAGGCGCCGAAGTGATTGGACTTGGTTTAAATCCGCTGACGGAAAAGGATAATTATGTCCTTTCCGGTTTGAAAGATAAAATAACAGATTTGCGGGGTGACATCCGGAATGGCGAGTTAATGAAGGAAATATTTCGGAAATATCAGCCAGAGATTGTGTTTCATTTGGCAGCCCAGCCGCTTGTCCGCCTTTCGTACGATATACCGGTCGAAACTTACGAAACAAATGTAATGGGTACCATTCATATCTTGGAAGCCATTCGTGCTACCGACGGTGTAAAGGTTGGCGTTATGATTACTACCGATAAATGCTACGAAAACAAAGAGCAAATTTGGGGTTATCGGGAAAACGAGCCGATGGGTGGTTATGACCCGTATTCAAGTAGTAAGGGAGCTGCCGAAATAGCCATCGGTAGTTGGAGGCGGAGCTTTTTCAATCCGGAACATTACGAAAAACATGGAAAAAGTATTGCCAGTGTCCGTGCCGGCAATGTGATCGGTGGAGGAGACTGGGCGTTAGACCGGATTATGCCCGATTGTATTCGCGCGCTGGAAGCCGGCAAACCTGTTGAAGTGCGGAATCCGAAAGCCATTCGTCCTTGGCAACATGTACTGGAGCCGTTAAGCGGATATCTGCTGCTTGCTCAAAAGATGTGGGAAGCACCAACTAAATATTGTGAAGCATGGAATTTTGGCCCCAAGTCGGAATCCATCGCTACAGTATGGGATATTGCTACCAGCGTTGTTGAATATTACGGCACTGGAATATTGAAAGATCTTTCCAATCCACAGGCGTTGCACGAAGCTAATTTGTTGATGTTGGATATTTCTAAAGCCAGATTTGAATTGGGCTGGGAACCGAGTATGAGTAAAGAGGAATGTGTGGCATTGACGGTAGATTGGTATAAAAGGTATAAAACGGAGTGTGTTTATGATCTGTGTTTAAGGCAAATAAATGACTATTATTAAATTGAGTATAAATAAAACGGGAAAAACAAAAAATGAAAATTTTAGCAGAACGAGTAAATGACCGAAAAGTATTTCTGTATGGAGCGGGAAACATAGGGAAGCAATTGTGTGAATTTTTAGAGAGCCAAGGAATAAAAGTGGTTTGTTTTTTGGATAAGAAAGAAAATTCATCTTCGATAGGAGCATTGAGGGTAGTAAATCCATTTGTAGAAGCAATAGAAAAAACAGATTCGATTGTTATTGTATCTATTTTTAATAGAGATGTGGACTATCTCAGCGTTAAAGAGCAATTATTGGACATAGGTTTTAATGAAGTGATTTCTTTTATAGAATTTTATCCGTATATCAGCAAAACGTTTGGCGACTGGTATTGGCTATCAAGCAATAAAGATTACTTACAAGATGAAGAAGCGCTTCGCTCTGTTAACGATTTGTGGAGTGATGATTTGAGTCGCGAAATATTTTCGGCTATCATAGCGGCGAGAAAATTGGATAAGTACGAATTGCTTCCCCAAAAATATCCTATTGAAGATCAATATCTCTCCTCAGATATACCTTTAAAAAATTACAGTAAATTTATTGATTGTGGAGCTTTTGATGGAGATACGCTGGATGCTATGGAAAATAAAGGAATCAGGTATGAGAAAATTTATGCTTTTGAACCTGATCTTCAAAATTTCAGTAAATTAGCAGCTAAAGTAAAAAAATATCATCAGCAAGCGATACTTTTTCCATGTGGAGTCGCCTCTTCTACTCAATTGCTGCGATTTGATTCCGGAGTTGGAGAAGGAAGTGCAATTTCGGAATCCGGGAATAGTGTAGTACAATGCATTGCTCTGGATGATGTGTTAATAAATATTAACGGGGGGGGGGGTACTCTGTTAAAAATG
>JAISES010000398.1 GCA_031263965.1 Prevotella sp.
CGGACTGGAAATAGACGCCTTCAATGTCGAGCGGGTGATCGTTCGCAAAGGGCCTATGTCGCTGTTGTATGGTAGCGATGCTATGGGCGGCGCTATTGAAATATCACGAAGTCCGGCTCCGTCTGAAAACCAGTTGTTTGGCGAAGTGGTTTTATTAACCAAAACGGTAAATGGGACGCTGGGAGGATCGGTAATGCTGGGGATAAAAAAGGATGCCTGGTATACTAAGATGCGTTACACCGAACAACATTTTGGAGATTATCATGTGCCGGCAGATTCAATAGTTTATTTAACGATGCGAATCCCCCTGTATGGGCGGAAACTGAAGAATACGGCCGGATATGAACGTGATATTAGCTTCTTTGCCGAGTTCCGTGAAAAACGGTATTCTATGAACTATGCAATAAGCAATACATATCAAAAAACAGGATTCTTCCCCGGCGCACATGGTATCCCAAATACTGCACGTGTGCAGGATGACGGTAACAGCCGCAATATAGAATTACCATATAGTACTGTGAATCATTTCAAAATTGCTGCCCGTCAGCAATATATATGGGATAAATTGACCGGTTCGTGGGATATAGGTTATCAAAATAACCATCGGGAAGAGCGAAGCCAATTTCATACGCATT
Organism: Prevotella sp.; assembly: GCA_031263965.1. Lineage (GTDB taxonomy): Bacteria > Bacteroidota > Bacteroidia > Bacteroidales > Dysgonomonadaceae > Dysgonomonas. The sequence goes on from JAISES010000398.1 coordinate 636, forward strand.
ACGGAACTCAGCCGCTACCTGAAAATAATCCCGATAAAGAATTGGAGTTCAGATTGAATACATACAATTCACTGATGAAAATAAAAACAATCAATTCCGCAACTTGGGAACATTCTGCCGGATGGGATACGCAATATCAACGAAACCGCATAGATGGATACTCTTTTCTACTGCCGGAATATAACCGTTTTACAACAGGTGTATTTGAAATCAGCACTTGGCGGCCAACCAAAGAGTTTTCTGTTAGCGGAGGGATCAGATATGATTATGGGAAGGTGAATATTTCTCCTTATGCCGATCCTTATCTTGAAACTTATCTGCATGAAATGAATTATTCTGATGAGCTGACAGAAAAGTACAAATGGCGCAGCTATCCTGTAAACCGGAATTTCAGTAACATTTCCGGTTCGTTAGGTGTTGTATGGAATCCGAAAGATATTCATTGGATCAAGGCTAATATCGGACGAAGCTTCCGTTTGCCAGGAGCAAATGAATTAGCTTCTAACGGGGTGCATCACGGTACATTCCGGCATGAACAAGGTGATCCTGCCCTTTCTTCCGAGCAGGGGTGGCAACTGGATATATCCTATGCTTATGAGAATAATGGCATCTCCTTTTCCGCATCACCTTTCACCAGTTGGTTCAGCAATTATATTTACCTGAAACCGACAGGGGAATGGTCGGTGTTGCCTCATGCCGGTCAGATCTACCGTTACACAGGAGCCAAAGCGGTCTTTGCAGGGATAGAGATTGCATTCGGAGTTGATTTTTTAAGATATTTCAAATACCAATTCGCGGGAGAATATATCCATACACGAAACAGAGATGAACGTACGCCTTTGAGTTTTTCGCCTCCTGCGTCTATGCGCAATACGTTGATGTGGCAATCAAAACATTTCAATTTGTACTCGGAACTGGAAAGTATTGCATCTCAAAAGAATGTTGCCAAGAATGAACTTGTTACTTCCGGTACTAATTTGCTGCATCTGGGTGGGGCTGCCAATATTCCCTTGGGTGGAACCTTGATCGAAATTAACTTCTCGTTTCGGAATATATTTGATGCAAAATATTTCAACCATTTAAGTTTTTACAGGAAAGTGGAAATCCCCGAACCGGGGCGAAACTTTCAAATATTAATTAAAGTACCTTTTAAATATAAATTAAAATGAAAACAATTTTTAAATACTTATTACTATCAATTAGCATAATAGCAACAGTTTTTTTATTCACTTCTTGCGATAGCGACGATAATGGAGACACTACTCCTCCTGTAATAAACCTGATATCTCCGGTTGAAGACGGCATATTGAAAATCGGAGGTGAACATGGTATACACCTCGATATGGAATTATCGGATAACGAAATGTTATCTTCCTATAAAGTGGAAATACATAACGATTTTGACGGGCACACGCATACCTCAAGTTTAAAATCAGCGGAAACAACGCCGTTCTCTTTTCAAAAATCATGGGATTTATCCGGACAAAAGACAGCTAAAATACATCATCATGAAATAATAATACCGGAAAATGCAACTCCCGGAAATTATCATTTAATGGTATATTGTACAGATGCAGCCGGAAATGAAAGTTATGTCGCCCGCGATATCGTACTCAGTCACGATGGGGATGACGACGATGATCATGATCATTAAGGAATACAGGAAGAGAATACCTGATGCAATTTTATGTAAATAGTTGCATCAGGTATTCAGAATATTAAGACCCTAACGAATAATGTAAAAATATCAAAGAACTGTATCCTAAAAGGAAGGATACAGTTTTCTTTTCATTATAAATTCACTACTTTTGCAACCGAAAAGGAGTACTTTTCCGTGTAACTTAGGATTAACCACGTAAAAAACAGAGTTTTTATGTATAAATCAAAATCAGAACCGGCATTAGTCTTGTTCTCGGGAGGACAAGATTCTACAACGTGCCTTTATTGGGCGCTCAAAAACTTTTCGTCCGTGCGAACCCTGTGTTTCACATACGGGCAACGCCATTCCAAAGAGGTAGATGTAGCCCGTGACATTGCCCAACAAGCCGGAGTCCCTTTCCAACTGCTCGATGCATCCATTATCAGCCAGCTTTCGGTCAATTCACTGACCGGCGATATGGTCATGGACGAGGAAAAGCCGGCCGGCTCCTATCCCAACACATTTGTGCCGGGACGAAATTTATTATTTCTTACTTTTGCCGCTGTTATTGCACGTTCACACGGCGTACGGCATATTGTAACGGGAGTTTCGGAAGCCGACTACAGTGGTTACCCCGATTGCAGGGACACGTTCATCATGTCGGCAAATACATCTATCAACCTGGCCATGGACGAACACTTCCGGATACACACGCCGCTAATGTGGCGCAACAAGGCAGCCGTGTGGCAACTCGCCGATGAACTGGGCGCTTTCGACATCGTACGCACCCAAACCCTTACCTGCTACAACGGCATCGTAGCCGATGGATGCGGACACTGCCCTTCGTGTAAATTAAGGAAACAAGGATTGGATGATTATTTAAAAAGCCATTAGCTATTAGCTGATAGCTGTTAGTGACGCAAAGCGTAAAGCTACAGGCTAATAGCTAAGAACTAACAGCCTTAATAAACCAAATTATGACTATAGAAGGATTGAGCCACCTGGGTGGTAAAACAGAATATAAAGACGATTATGCTCCCGAAGTACTGGAAGCATTCGTCAATAAACATCCGGAGAACGATTATTGGGTAGCGTTTAACTGTCCCGAGTTTACAAGCCTCTGCCCTATCACCGGACAGCCCGATTTTGCAACTATCCACATCAATTATCTACCCGATGTGAAGATGGTAGAGAGTAAAGCATTGAAGTTATACTTATTCAGTTTTCGCAATCACGGAGCGTTCCACGAAGAGTGTGTAAACATCATTATGAAAGACCTCATCAAACTAATGGATCCGCGGTACATAGAAGTTGTGGGCATATTCACACCTCGCGGAGGAATCAGCATATATCCGTATTGCAACTATGGACGTCCCGGCACAAAGTACGAACAAATGGCTGCCGAACGCCTGTTGAGACATAATCCGCAACAGATATAAAAATAGCTCTTAAATAATATAGCATCGTCATTGCGAAGGCTATTTTCTATTTTCGTCATTGCGAGGATTTATCCGAAGCAATCCAGAACCTATGCAGCTGGATTGCTTCGCTATACTACGTGTCGCTCGCAATGACGAGTAAAAAGCCTCTTTTTTATTACACTGACCGGAAACCTGATTTTGAACAATCGGGTAAAAGATAAAGTAATAAGAGTAACCTCTTCCGTGAGGCATGTATTACTTTTGACACTTCAAAACGGCATAGCCAGAACGCTTGTCAAACTGAACATTTATCTAAAGTATTAACCTAAATCTCTAAAAGAATGAAAAATGTTTATCTTTTTAAGAAATGGCCTAAGATCATGGGTTGTCCGCTATTGTTGCTCTTTTTCTTTTTATCTTATTCTTGTACCGACACAGAAACCCAAATCATAGAAAACTCATTGGTTGTGGACGTCGATAACGTTACATTCGGCTCGGGAGCTTCTACCCAGGAACTGAACATCGAGAGTGATATTCTCGATGAATTGGCAGTTTTAGTATCCGAAAACGATATATGGTGCACCACATCTATCGAAGGTAATATTTTGAAAGTAAGTGTTACAGACAATCCTTTGAAGAAAAGCCGCATGACGGTTGTTACCCTCAGTGCAAAAAACCGGAAACAAGATATTCTTGTAACTCAGGGAGCCTACGGGTTTGCAAAAGATAAGGACGTGAAGGCGGAACGTGTAACTGCAACATCGTTTGCCGAAGGATTCGAACCGGAGAAAATGCTGGACGGCGATCCTGCAACTTATTTCAATTCTAAGTTCGGAGCCATCACTGAATGGCCGTTCTACCTGGATTTTTATTTCAAGGGTGTAGACCGTATCGATTATCTGGTACACACTCCCCGCCAGGATTCGGGTAACAAATGGGGAGCAATAGGCCAGCTCGAAGTATGGGTGGCAACCGAAGAAAATCCAACTCTGGCAAAATATGGGGATTACGATTTCAGGCAAGCGTTACTCGTATCTTCTACAATAGAATTTACAGGCGGGCTTATAAAACCCAAACAAATACAGTTCCGAATAAAATCGGGGTATGAAAATAGAGTCAGTTGCGCCCTGATGCAATTTTTCATAAGAAATGCTACTGAGCCGTACGATTATCTCAAGGTATTTACAGACGGCAGTTGCTCTGAAATAAAGGAGGGTGTGACAGAAAGCGACCTGAACAAAATACCTGACTTATTCTATAAGAACATAGCGCTGGCTATATTCAACAATACCTATGCAGATAAAAAAGACAGAATACAAGACTACCGTCCTTACCAGCATCCGGACGTAATGGCAGCTACCAATAAAACATCAAAATACAGCCTGAAGGATAATGCCACAGGAATGTATATAGCCGCTCCGGGCGAAGAATTGATCGTCTTTGCAGGTAACCTGAAAGGACAGAGCCCTGCATTGAACATCAGGGATTATCAAACCAACAGGGAAGAAACCTATGCGCTGAAAGAAGGGTTGAATATATTCTACCCGTCTATCCCGGGATTGATTTACATCTATAATCATACGCAGGATGCTATTCCTCTACAGTTGTCTACCGACGCCGGGAAAAATGCTGCCGCAGCCAAAACCATACGGGTACATATTGCAACAGGCGCGGTAAATGGATATTTCGACATACAGAAACATACGGCGGAAGATTGGACAGGGATACTTGCCAATGCTAAACATACCGAAATAGACATACTGGGCATACATTCACATGTAGTATGGCGCACATCCGATTATCGCGACAATAAGACCGACATTGTACTGATGACTAATTATATAGATGCGGTTGTCGATCAACAAAAAGAATTTCAGGGATTGTACTACCATAACAAATCGTTCAATAACAGGGCATTTATCCATATAGATTATTCTGCTCCGGCAGCTTATGCGACAGACTATCGTACAGCATACAGTCTCGGCTATATAAATGTATTCTGTACAGAAGCAGGATTCAGATCCAGATTATGGGTTTTAGGACACGAAGTAGGTCACGTCAATCAGGTGCGCCCCGGCGTAAAATGGGGCGGCACTACCGAAACAACCAACAACTTGTATGCAATATATAACCAGCAGCAAATATTGGGAGAGGCCAACAGGCTTACGACAGGTGCCAATGGTGATAACAGCAATAATTATGATGTGGCATTCGATCTGATCATAAAAGGACAACGCCCGTGGGTACTGCCCGGCGAATATTACGACAGATACATTGCCAAGCTGGCGCCTTTCTGGCAATTGAAATTATACTTCGTGGATATTCTGAAACAAGAACATTTCTATCATAACCTGTTCGAACATTACCGTACTACTCCCGATCTCAGTTCAAGCGAATTGGGCGACAGCTATCATGGCATGTTGCAGTTAGATTTCGTCCGTCAGGTATGTAATACCGGAAAAATGAATATGGTTGAGTTTTTCGAAGATTGGGGATTCCTGAGAACTGTCGATGCGGTAGTGAACGATTATGGCAACAAAACAATAAAAATAACACGGGAACAGATTGATGCCCTAAAAGATGAGATCAATAAGAAGAACTATCCGAAGCCGGCAATCAGAGTTCAGGATTTGACCGATACTAATTACAGGCAATATATTCAATAACAATCTAACAATAAAAAGATACCGACATGAAAAAATATATAAAAGCTTTACCTGTTTTGTTCTCCATGTTGTGCTTGCTGTTTGTAAGTTGTGAAGACAAGATAGAATATGTGGAATCTAAAAAGCCACAAGGTATAAAAATTGTAGGCATAACAAACAATACAATAGAAGTATACACGACTGCCACCCGTCAGGTAGAAATGGCTGTGATTTCCGGAAATGCCGAAGTGGAATCGCCGGTTACATTCGTTTACAAGTCGAGCGATAAAGATGTATTCACCGTATCGCCTACAGGATTGATCACCGGAGTAGGCGTAGGAGAAGCTGTGCTGAATGTCGGCGCAGAACAATATCCCGAGCTAAAAGCTATGGCTGTGGTTAAGATTACAAATGAGTATTTTAATATCACTTCCATAGAAATAGCCTCCGGATTTGAAGACTATACAATGGCTGTCGGAACCATTCTCAATCTGAGCCCGTACATTACTGTGAAGCCTGAAAACGCCAGTAATCCGGCATTAACCTTCGCTTCGTCCGATGGAAAAGTTGCCACCGTGAGCGAAGCCGGCGTTATCGAAGCCAAAAAAACAGGGGCTGCAACTATAAAAATAATTCCGGCGGACGGCAGCCCTGTATCTGCTGAATGTAAAATAACAGTGAAAGAAGCGGTTTATAACAATCTGGATAGAACGGGTTGGGTAATAACCCCGTCACATAAGTTACCTAAAGACGATGCTATAAGCAATGCGCCGGAAAGCCTTCTTGACGATAAGACAACTACATGTTTGTCGATGGTTAAGCCGGATAAATCGTATGATGGCATAACCGTCGGAGCCGGCGAAGAAGTATTCTTTGTGGTAGATATGAAAACCGAAGCGGCATTCGATTATCTGAGACTGGATCACAGATCGAACAATAGTTACGCTTATCTGAGACCATATGCCCTTTCCATATTCGGCAGCAACGACGGCAACGCTTTTACTCCGATACTGGAAAACATTCCTGCTAAGTACGAACAGGCTAACTATTACATCCATCTGCCTGCCCAGGTAAAATACCGTTATGTAAAAATACTTTATACGGATTGGGATAAAAAATCGGGCGCAACGATGCAACTTTCAGAATTAAATATAGGGTTAAAGTCTTTTTAAAACCAGGGGGAAAATTTGATTATTAAGACGGGGGCGGGGGCTTTTCAGCTCCCGCTATTTTTTTAACAAAGTAACAGTTTCTTAATACAAAAAACGTTGCCCTCAAAAAAGAAGATAGAATTATTATCTTTGTATCTTCTATTATAATACAAACTATATGAAAATTCTTTTAATAGGTGAATATAGCCGCGCACATCTTACTCTGGCAGAAGGTTTGCGCACATTAGGCCACGAAGTTCTCACGGCTTCCGACGGTGACGGATTTAAAAACTATCCGCGCGATGTGGATTTATCCCGCAAAAGTTCGGGGATTATCGATACCATCGCCAGTCTTGGAAATGTGCTCAAACAATTCGGAAAATTTAAAGGCTACGACGTTGTACAACTCATAAACCCATGTTTCACAACTCAGAATGTGCGGATAAACAACTACCTGTACAAGAAACTGAAAAAGAACAACGGCAAAGTCTTTATGGGTGCATTCGGCG
>JAISES010000194.1 GCA_031263965.1 Prevotella sp.
TGTGCTGGGTAAAAAATACTTACTCCCTGTGCATCAGGGACGGGCTGCCGAAAATATTATTTCCAATGCATATATCCGCAAAGGGAGTGTTGTTCCTATGAACTATCATTTTACTACGGCGATGGCGCATATCACCCAATACGGCGGAAAAATAGAAGAGTTACTATATGACGAGGCTTATGTTATCAACAGTAAGCATCCGTTCAAAGGGAATATGAATCTCGAAAAACTGGAACAATGCATCAACAGGCATGGTGCGTCGAAGATTCCTTATATAAGAATGGAGGCTTCTACCAATCTGATCGGAGGACAACCGTTCTCTATGGAAAATCTGCGCGGCGTCCGTGCTGTAGCCGATAAATATAAAATACGTTTGGTTTTGGACGCTAGCTTAGTTGGAGAAAATGCATACCTGATAAAACAGCGTGAAGAGGAGTTTAAAGATAGTACAATAGCTGAAATTCTACTTGCAATGACCGATCTGGCCGATTTGGTATATTTTTCTGCCCGGAAACTCAGTTCGTCACGAGGAGGAGGCATTTGTACAAATGATTATGCCATCTTTAAAGAACTTGAGCCATTGGTGCCTTTATTCGAGGGTTTTCTTACCTACGGCGGTATGTCGGTGCGCGAAATAGAAGCGATTGCAGTGGGCTTGTATGAAACTCTTGATGAAACGATGATATGCCAGAGCCCGCAGTTTATAGCATATCTGGTCAATAGTCTTGAGCAGAAAGGAATTCCTGTAGTAACTCCGGCGGGAGTACTCGGCTGCCATGTGAATGCGATGGAAATTTGTTCACATATTCCACAAACAGAATATCCGGCAGGATCGCTGGCTGCCGCTTTTTTCCTGATTTCAGGGGTACGGGGCATGGAGCGCGGTTCGGTCTCGAATCAGCGGGATGAATATGGCAATGAAACTTACGCGGATATGGAATTGCTGAGATTGGCTGTTCCCCGTCGTGTATTTACTTTGTCGCAGATAAAATACGTTGAAGACCGCCTGACATGGCTGTATGAAAACCGCCGTCTGATAGGAGGATTGAAATTTGTATACGAACCCCCTGTGTTACGCTTCTTTATGGGCGGACTTGAGCCTGTAAACGACTGGCCGCAACAATTGCTGGCAAAGTTCAGAGAAGATCTCGGAGATAGTTTATAATAAAATCTAAGAAACAGTTTAGAAACTGTTTGAATTTTACAGCAGATTTTTTTTATAGTTATTTTCAGATGGATTTTGTTCTTTTTGCTTGCGGGTTTAGCGGGCTAAACCAAAAGTAAAAAGGATGAAATACGCTGAAAAGAGCATAAAAAAATTGCTGAGAAGTTTTTTTCAAGTCCTATAATAATATTTTTCGATAAAATTCAAACAGCCTCTTAAATTTTAGCGAAAATTTAAACTGGTTTTTTAATATTGATTCGCATAAATAATCAAAAAAAACAGACTGACATTCTGTTACTATAGCTTCTTTTCCTTAACTTTGGCGCCAATAAATAACTTATCGACACTACTTATGAGAAAGACATTTGTGTTCCTGGCGCTACTTGCCGTTTCAATAATCGGACTGCATGCGCAAGAACCTGCTGAATGGTCGTTTAGCCTAGTGGACAAGGGTAACGGCGAAGTGGAACTGACGGCAAACGTCAAAATAGATGTTGCCTGGCACGTTTTTGACGTTAAAGTACCCGATGGAGGTCCACTGCCCACCACCATATCGATAGAAAAGTTGAAAGGCGCTACTAAAGTTGGCGGACTGAAGACTGTCAATTCGAAACTTCGCACCAAATACGATGACATCTTCAAGATGGAGTACGGCTACTACGAAGATCAGGCCACCTTTGTGCAACGCCTCAACGTGACGGACAAAGCTGCATTTGTACTCGAAGGCGTTTTGCGCGGGCAGGTGTGTAGCGAGATAGACGGACAGTGTATTCCTATAAAGGAAGAATTGAACTTTACCTCTAAAAATTTACCGGCTTCGCTGGTCGTAGCATCATCATCCGCCGGAGATGCCAAAGTAGAGGAAACAGTCGCAGAAACGGCTGTAACACCTACTGATGTCGCACCTGTGGATAGTATAGCGCAAGCCCCTGTCGAAAAAGGAGACCTGTGGGCTCCTGTAATAGATAAAATGAAACCATACGGGCAGGAAGAAGAAACCGACCAAACATATTGGGTTATATTTATTTCGGGATTCCTATGGGGATTTGTAGCTTTGGTTACTCCTTGCGTATGGCCGATGATACCGATGACCGTGAGCTTTTTTCTGAAACGTAATAAGAAAAGTAAGAAGAAAGCTATTCAGGATGCCGTTACTTACGGAATAGGCATTATAATAATCTACGTTACATTAGGCTTGCTGATAACAGCGATATTTGGAGCGAGCGCCTTGAATAATATGGCAACCAGCGCCGTCTTCAACCTGATATTCTTTGCACTGTTGGTTGTATTCGGTATCTCATTTTTGGGTGCTTTCGAGTTAGTGCTGCCATCTTCGTGGACAAACAAAATGGATCAGAAAGCCGATTCCACAACCGGTATACTGAGCATTTTTTTCATGGCGTTTACTTTGGCTTTGGTTTCTTTCTCGTGTACAGGCCCGCTGATTGGCAATCTGTTGGTGCAGGCTGCCGGCACGGGGTCTATTATAGCTCCGGCGTTAGGTATGCTGGGCTTTGCTTTGGCCCTGGCCCTGCCATTCATGTTATTCGCGATTTTCCCATCGTGGCTGCAAAGCATGCCGAAGTCGGGAGGCTGGCTCAATTCGGTGAAAGTTGTTCTCGGATTTGCCGAACTTGCTTTGGCTCTGAAATTCTTCTCCGTTGCCGACCTTGCTTACGGATGGGGTATTCTGGACAGGGAAGTGTTCCTCGTTCTGTGGATTGCGATATTCGTATTGTTGGGAATTTACCTGTTGGGTAAATTGAAATTACCGCACGATAGCGACCTGAAACATGTTTCGGTTCCGCGCCTGTTTTTGGCTATCATATCTTTTGCCTTCGCCATCTACATGGTTCCGGGGCTGTGGGGCGCGCCGCTGAAAGCTATCAGCGCTTTCTCCCCACCGTTGAAAACGCAGGATTTCAATTTATATAAGGGTGAAGTCCATGCCGCGTTCGACGATTACGAAATAGGGATGGAATATGCCCGCAAGAATAACAAACCTGTGCTGATCGACTTTTCGGGCTACGGTTGTGTCAATTGCCGCAAGATGGAAGCTGCCGTATGGACGGATCCGCAGGTGAAAGAGAAAATAGATAATAGCTATGTGCTTATCACGCTGATGGTAGATGATAAAAAAGACTTGCCTGAGGTGATAGAAGTTGTGGAAAACGGTAAGACCGGTAAGCTGAGAACTGTTGGCGATAAGTGGAGCTACCTGCAACGTCACAAATTCGGAACCAATTCGCAGCCATATTATGTATTGCTCGACAGCAACGGTGAGCCTATCGGCCCTTTTTATGTGTATAAAGAAGATGTGCCGGAATATCTTGACTTCCTGAATATAGGTCTGAGAAACTTCAAAAAAGCGGAAGAAACAAATATGAATTGAGCGGTACACGCCGTAAAGGCCTCCGCCGTTATACGATGTATTCCAACGCCCCTCTTGCCGACAGAGCAGAACGCCTGGCTTTTATATTGTCTTACTATAAGTTGAACCCTATTCAGGAATCCCATGCGGATTTGTTTGACATTACGCAACGTCAATGTCACGA
>JAISES010000001.1 GCA_031263965.1 Prevotella sp.
AAACACAGAGTAAAAGGAGTTTAAAAGAGTTTTTATAAAAGAATAGTTTTTTATTTTTATCTGAAAATAGTATTTCATATTATCCTGAAAAATAATGAAATAAAGAACTCCTCTTACTCTTTTTACTCTGTGTTTAAAATCAGAACTTAACAGCCTTGCCCCAAAAGGAGAGGGAGGCTTTTCCCCCTTCGTGGGAAGAAGCGTTGCACTTCTCGCAATGACAGGAGTAACGTCATTAATTTTTATTGAGTACTTTTTGCTTTTTGTGCGTCAATAGATCAGGCATTCTATGATAAAAAAATGTTTTTTTATAGATTATTTGATTTTAACAGGTGTAATATGATTAATTCATCAAAACATTTCACTAATTTTGGAAACATCGCCTCAAAAAAGAGGCTTTTTGGTAAAAAGGTAACATAATATTAACCATGTAAAAATAGTTTAAGCCATGAGAACCTACCAAACACAAGAAATCAAGAACATAGCTATTCTTGGTAGTTCGGGAGCAGGCAAAACCACTCTCGCCGAGGCCATGCTCTATGAAGCTGGCGTCATAAAACGCAGAGGAAGTGTTAAAGACGGAAATACAGTCTCGGACTATTTCCCGGTGGAAAAAGAATACGGATATTCAGTATTTTCCGGCATTTTCTCTGTGGAATGGATGAACCGTAAGTTAAATTTTATCGATTGTCCGGGATCGGATGACTTTGTAGGAAATGTCGTTACATCGCTCAATGTAACCGATACTGCCCTGATGGTACTTAATGCCCAATATGGAATAGAGGTCGGTACCATAAATCAATTGAGGTATATTCAGAAGCTACGGAAACCGGTTATTTTTATAGTCAATCAGCTCGATCATCCCAAGGCTGATTTCGACAATGTAGTATCACAGCTCAAGTCTGATTATGGCGACAAAGCTGTATTGATACAGTATCCTGTCAATTGCGGCGAAGGGTTTAATGCCGTGATCGACGTATTAAAATATAAAATGCTCAGATGGAAGCCGGAAGGCGGAGCGCCTGAGGTTCTCGATATACCCGATGAAGAACGGGAAAAAGCGAGAGAATTGAAGCAGAAATTAGTAGAAGCTGCCGCAGAAAATGAAGAATCGTTAATGGAGAAATTCTTCGACCAGGGAACCCTTACCGAAGATGAAATGCGTATGGGAATCCGCTGGGGATTGGTAAACAGAGATTTATACCCTGTTTTCTGCGTGTCGGCCGAAAAAGATATGTGTGTGCGGCGTACCATGGAGTTTTTAGGTAATGTCGTACCTTACGTACGCGATCTACAGGCTCCGATAAATACAGAAGGCCAGGAAATAAAGCCGGATTCGGATGCTCCTGCAAGCCTGTTCTTCTTTAAAACAATGGTTGAACCACATGTTGGAGAAGTTTCTTATTTTAAAGTAATGAGCGGCAAGGTGCACGAAGGAGACGACCTGATCAATTCGAACCGGGGTTCGAAAGAACGTCTGGGGCAAATATTCGCACCGGCCGGACAGCAACGATCCAAAGTGGAAGAGTTGTATGCCGGAGATATAGGCGCAACTGTAAAACTGAAGGATGTCCGTACAGGAAATACGTTGAATGCAAAAGGGGTAGATAATAAGTTTGACTTTATAAAATATCCTGATCCTAAATATCGTCGCGCGATTAAGGCGGAGAATGAGAAAGATACAGAGAAAATGAGCGAAATTCTGCAACGCATGCACGAAGAAGACCCTACATGGATAATCGAAAATTCGAAAGAACTTAAACAGCTTATTGTGTTGGGACAGGGAGAATTTCATCTTAAGACATTGAAATGGAGAATTGAAAACAACGATAAAATTCCGATTGTATATTCCGAGCCTAAGATACCTTATCGTGAAACTATTACGAAGGTTGCCCGTGCAGACTATCGTCATAAGAAACAATCAGGGGGCGCCGGACAGTTTGGAGAAGTACATCTGGTCGTGGAGCCTTATACGGAAGGCATGCCTGTACCCGAAACATACAAGTTTGGCGTTCAGGAATTTAAAGTGCAGGCACGTGACGTACAGACGTATGATCTCGATTGGGGTGGAAAACTGGTCTTTGTAAACAGCATTGTGGGTGGAGCCATCGATGCACGCTTCTTGCCTGCAATACTGAAAGGAATTATGGCCCGCCTCGAACAAGGGCCGTTGACAGGTTCGTATGCACGCGATGTACGCGTAGTGGTTTACGATGGTAAGATGCACCCGGTAGATTCCAATGAAATTTCATTTATGCTTGCAGGCCGTAATGCATTTAGTGAAGCTTTCAAAAATGCCGGTCCTAAGATTCTGGAGCCTATATATGATGTAGCTGTATCGGTTCCATCGGATAAGATGGGCGATGTCATGAGCGACCTGCAAGGCCGCCGCGCTATGATCATGGGTATGGAAAGTGATAAAGGTATTGAGATACTGAATGCTAAGGTCCCTTTGAAGGAAATGTCCAATTATTCTATTTCGCTAAGTTCCCTTACCGGAGGACGGGCTTCATTTACCATGAAGTTTGCCGGCTACGAACTTGTTCCCGGCGATGTTCAGGACAAGCTTCTGAAAGAATACGAAGCAAGCCAGAAAGACGAAGATTAATATTCCAATATGAAGAGATCCCGATAAAAAATCGGGATTTCGTATGTTTAATTGAGTACTAAATAATTTAAAACATTTATTGTCGTATTTTTGTATATTGGATAATTTTATCTAATAACGTAAGTAATCATTAAAAATAAATGACGTGATTATACATTCGTTTTCTCCCGTCATTGCGAACCTGAAAGGTGAAGCGATCCAATGACCCCACCCCTCCCAAAAGGAGAGAGAGTTTCAGGGAAGGCTTTTCCCCCTCCAGGAGGCAGGGTTGTTAAGTGCTAGATGGTTCGATTATAATAAAACACAGAGTGAAAGGAATTTAAAAGAGTTTTTATTAAAGAATAGTTTTTTATTTTTATCTGAAAATAGTATTTCATATTATCCTGAAAAATAATGAAATAAAGAACTCCTCTTACTCGTTTTACTCTGTATTTAAATTCAGAACTTAACTGCCCTGCCTTTTGGGGAGGTATGGGGTGGGGGCGCTGGATTGCTTCACCGCAAGCGGTGAAGCAATGACGCGGAAAACCGACAATCAGATACGACAATAATTATTTATTAGAACCTAAAAAATATTTATGATTAAAAGAAAGTATTTAATGCTGTTGCTTGCAAGTATCCTTAGTCTGCAAACAACCTTTTCGAATCCAATTGTAATCGGTAACAGCCGGTTTACATTCCTTACCGAAAATTTGGTGAGAATGGAATATGCCCTGAACGGACAATTCCTTGATGATCCTACTTTATTCGCCATTAACCGCACGGCAGAATATACAAATGTGAAAGTGGAAGACAATGGGAGGAATTTATATACAATAACGACCCCTACTATGCGTGTTGAATATTTTAATGACGGGTTCCCTTTCGGGCAAACAAATCTGGCCGTTTATTTCAACGATGGAACAAGCGAAAAAGACAAGAGATGGTATATCGCCAGCCGTCAGCAAAAGAATCTCAAAGGTGCTATAACCACGTTAGATGATGTCAGCCGGCCAGTTCCACGGCAGGAAGGTTTGTTAAGCCGCGACGGCTGGTATCTGATCAACGACACAGGCAAAGAAATTGTCAAAAATGACTGGGTTGCTCCCCGCAATAAAGACCACATCCAGGATCTGTACCTTTTTGTATATGGAAATGATTATAAATCTGCTTTAAAATCTTTGCAGGTAGTGAGCGGCCGTGCGCCTATGCCTCGCAAATATGTGCACGGTTCATGGTATTGCCGCTGGTGGAACTATACGGATGATGACTACAGGCAAATTGTAAACGAATACAAAGAACACGATTTCCCTCTGGATATTATGGTATTCGATATGGGATGGCATACGCAGGATGCCAAAGTAGGAACAGGGCATGCCGGAACCCGTGGATGGACAGGATATAGCTGGAACCGGAAACTTATACCCGATCCGGCAAAGTTGATTGATGATTTCAAAAAGGATAACATTTACGTGGTATTGAATGAGCATCCGCACGACGGCCTTCGTCCTCACGAAGATATGTATGCCGCATTTATAAAAGAT
>JAISES010000016.1 GCA_031263965.1 Prevotella sp.
AACTCATACACGGGACGAAGTACACGCAAGGCCGTGCGGCAATGTATGTTAGCCTTGTACATGAGGGCAAGGTCGCCCTCGAAGGAAACCATACGCGTGCCAATCTCCAGATTATCCGCCCCCAAAGCGATAAGCTCCTCTGCCAAAACGTCTTCGAGCCCCGCCATCGTCTTGGCTATCATTGCAAAATTTCTTTTTATCATTTATTTAATAGAGTTTATATTTAATAGAGTGAAGTGATCTTGGTTTACAGGCATTCACAGTATATTTTTTTAACCACGGAGCCACACAGAGTTTATTTTCACGGAGTTACTCTGTGAAACTTCGTGGTTAATTTGCTATAAATGATGGCCATATACATTTATTCTGTTTACTGTTTTTTATTTCCTGTTCACTGTTTCCTTCTTTTAACGGATCGTATTCGACAACCCTATAACCCTGATCTTTAAATTCGATATAGTAGTGGTGTATTTTGTCTTTGATATCGAAAAAGCCATCGTTGTTAGAATCTTCGACTGTTCTGAAATAATATCTGTAGAGAGGACGTATCCATTCATTATCATTATATTGAACATTTTCCTTAACATTCGTTAGTTTCAAAAAAACACACTCCATCTATAAAAGGCTTTCCATCTATGTTACTTATATACAGGCTTCCGATATCATTGCTGTTTAGCTTTCCGTCTTTATTGGAATCACGATCTATGACATGATACAGAAAATATTTCTTTCCTGTTTCATCTTCCAATTGTTGATAAAAAGATATTCTGATCTGGATGTTTGTCAATAAATGTTTTTTCTGGTTGATCAGGTCTTCAAACATCAGATTTACCATATTTCGTCCGTCATTGTCTCCGCTACTGCTAACTTTAAGATAAGAACGTTTTCTCATTTCGTTCTTGCTTTCCACATATATTTCGTGAACTAATATCTGCCCGGCAGAATCTACAAGAGAAGGGATATGCGCATCCCGTACCTTTGTCGTATCTTCTAAAAGGATGTCCATCGACTTAATATCGGCAGATTTTTCACCGACAACAACAGCCGGAACTCTGGGGTTGGAACAACTAAGAAGCATTCCGGCAAGGAAAAGTAAGATGAATATTTTCTTCATAACATAAAAATTAAATGAATATTTTCTTATTTCGCTCCGGATTGCTTCGCCTTTCAGGCTCGCAATGACGATTTATACCAGTTGTTACTGTCATTGCGAGGGTTTGACCCGAAGCAATCCAGTCTGAAAATCTACAATTTCACTTTCTTCGACTTTCCTTTCGATTCGTTGTGGAAAGCATCGACAGCCGTTACCACGTATTTATATTGCTTGCCGCCGCCTTCGTACGGCAGCACAATAGCCGTATCTCGGGTAATGGCAACTATGAATCGCGCGTTCCCAAGGTTTTCTTTCTCGCTTTTGGCAAAGCGATATACTACGTAATATTGTGCCGTGGCAGGGTCGTATCCGTCGGCATTGCTTCTCCAGCTAAGCGTGTGCGCATCAGCCGTATAATCCTCCGTCAGATGATTCACTTTCTTCGGTTTTTTCTTGTGCATATGGGTATATGCGGGAATCAGGGCCGGATAGCGGTGATAGTTGTTTTTCAGGCGGACAGCAATATCCTTATAGTTGTCCAGCAATTCGTATGCAGGCCAGAAGCAATTGCCATGCACGGTGTTGAAGCTACGCGAAAGCACCATCTTCTCATCCAACTGGTCGGCGCCCGAAGGGGCAGTAGATGTATCCATCGTACGTTTCACATCCTGCCCGACGTATAGCGGCTGCTCAAAATTGTTGAGCGCCCACCACTCTACCAGCGTTTTGTAATCGGCCGCTTTATTTCCTATTTCCCAGTATATCTGCGGCATATTGTAATCTATCCACTTATTTTTTACCCACAGTTTAACATCGGCATAGAGGTCGTCGTAGTTCTGCAACCCGTTGGTGTTACTTCCCGATCCGTCAGGCGTATTTTTCTTGTTGCGGTAGATGCCGAACGGGCTGACGCCGAAACGCACCCACGGCTTGTTCACATCTATCGTATTCTTTATTTCGCGTATCAGCATATCCACATTGTAGCGGCGCCAGTCGTCGCGCTGGTTCCGGCGAAAGCCTTGCGTAGCGGCATAGGTATTGAAACTTTCATCGTCCGGAAAAGGTTCTCCTGCTATCGGATAGGGATAAAAATAGTCGTCCATATGGATGGCGTCGACATTGTAGTTAAGAATAATATCTTTTACCACATTGCAAATAAATTGCCTGTTTTCGGGAATTCCCGGATCGAAGTAGATAATCTTTCCGTATTTTACAAATCGCTCAGGATGTTTATTATAGATATGTTTACCAGCCAGTACGTCGCTTTCGCCCGATGTTACACGGTAAGGGTTGAGCCACGCGTGCAGCTCCATATTGCGTTTGTGGCACTCTCCGACAAGGAAGGCCAGCGGATCGAATCCATTGTCGGGAGCCTTGCCTTGCGTTCCGGTGAGGAATGCGCTCCACGGTTCTAGATTCGACTTATAGAAAGCATCGGCATAGGGGCGCGCCTGAAATATGACGGCATTGATACCCCCGGCCTGCAATTCGTCCAACACCCCGGTGAAGTATGCCTTCATCTGCCGTGAGTTCATCTGCTTGTAACGGCTTTGCCATGCTGTACTAAGCCATGCGCCGCGAAATTCGCGTTTAGGATGAGCTATATCGGAGAAGGTTATCCGTTTGGTTGTGCCGCAAGAGGAAAGGATCAATGTAAGTATCAGCGTAAATAAAAACAGAGCGTTGTTTCTTTTCATAATTGATCATATTATAATTATACCTGCAAAAATAGGAATAATAACGGAATTTCTCATTTCGCAGGAATAGAAGCTATAACAAAAAAGCATCCACATAAATAAATGGATGCTTTTATATTCTTAATTGCCGCCCCAGCGCTTCAACTTGGGAAAAAACATTCTCATTTGTTGAACAGCTTCGTCTCTGGTCAGGTTGAGCCCTGTATCCCGATTGAAGTCATCTAAATAGTCGACACAATGTTCTATCATCTCATCCATTGTGACATTCTGCGTATAGCGGCCGTTTTTGAAGCAGTAGACACAGTATTCTTCACTCTTGCTCCGGTTAGCGTTCGTACCGAAAAGCTCGTCTTGTTCAAGAGGCATACCACAACTTTGGCAAATTAGTTCTCTTTCCATGATCGATGATTTTAAGTTTATATCATTAACAATACAATGATACAAAAAAATAAGTGATTAAGAAACAATCACAGTCTTAGAAACTGTTTGAATTTTATCGAAAAATATTATTATAGGATTAGAAAAAAACTTCTTAGCAATTTTTTTATGCTCTTTTCAGCGTATTTTATCCTTTTTCCTTTTGGTTTAGCCCGCTAAACCGGCAAGCAAAAAGAACAAAATCCATCTGAAAATACCTATAAAAGAAATTTGCTATAAAATTCAAACAGTTTCTAAAAAATAGTGTTATTTAGATTATTTAATGGTTATTCCAGTCCTGTCCAGTTTATGTCCGGTTGGGAGCCTGTTGCGTTGCGGGCGAATGCAGTATTTGTAGCTACATAATCATTGAAAAAGCCACAGTTCTGGAGGAAAAATCCTCCGCCTTCCAATCCGCCCTTATAATCCATCCTGTATCCTCCATTTCCGGTACCATCGGTGGTGAATTTACCATCGGTCAACTCTACCCATTGTCCGGCAGTAGTATATGCCCATTGATTTCTGTAATAAACCTTACGGGTGAGATATCCCATTGCCGGACTAAAGTTTTCAAGGAATGAATACATTCCTGTATAGTAAGTCTGTATCTTAGGACGCTTCCATTGCGCTATCAGCCTCCATTTACCAAGTTCGGGAGCATAGAAGTAAGCTGTATATTCGGAATATCCATCCCCGATAGGTCTGACACGGTTGAGGAATTTATACGTATTTCCTGTAATCCACTTGTAGATAAGATAGCTTTGACCTCCTGATCCTTCATTTCCAAAATCATTGACGGTAACACCTTCACCTTTTCTGATCAGTTTTACCCTGTCTTCGTCCGGTATGGTGCTGGGATCGTCTGTTTCGTACGGGCTCCACACAGAGAACAAGATACGCCTTTCTGTTGCGGAATTTACCTGCATGCCGAAATACCCTTC
>JAISES010000045.1 GCA_031263965.1 Prevotella sp.
AATTAATGAAACAATCTAAACAAAAATGCATCTATTTTAGTCTATTATTTCCCCTTGATTATTTGGTGATTAGATTTATTTTGTTAGAGAGAGAGAGAGAGAGAGAGAGAGAGAGAGAGAGAGAGAGAGAGAGAGAGAGAGAGACACATAACATAATAATATTAAAATCAAGGACAGAAAGCCCTTGCTTATCTTTTTATAGATAAGCAAGGGCTTTCTGTATATATACCCCATGCACAACTTGCAAATATAAGACTAATTTACAGAATATTCAACCCTGAAATAATTATGTGTTAACTAAATGTAAAATTATTGTATGAAAAAAACGGAAACAAAATTGAAAAAGCAGAATGGATGTCTTTTTCGCAAAAGTATGAGAATAGGCATTATCCTGTTCTGTGCCGGTTTTTGGACTATGTTGCCTGCTACTTTGGTTGCGGCTGCGGATATTCCGGAAAATGTATACGGAACAGAGGCTACCAACCAAGATCCGGTTTTGACGGCCAGCGGAACCGTTACGGATACTAACGGAGATCCTTTACCAGGTGTCTCCATCGTGGAGAAAGGAAAAGCGACAAACGGAACCATGACTGATGTGGACGGAAAATTTTCCTTAATAGTATCTGCCGGTGCCACGCTTGAAATCTCTTATCTGGGATTTGCAAAGCAGGACGTAAAAGCCGGTACCGGTATGAATATCGTTCTGAGAGAATCGGACAATGTACTCGATGATGTAATTATTGTCGGCTATGGTTCGGTAAAAAAAGCCAACCTGACAGGATCCGTCGACCAAATTGATAAAAAAATTCTGGAAAATCGTCCAATTGTCTCCGTCGCTCAGGCATTACAAGGATCGATCGCTAATCTGAACATTTCAACAAACAGCGATAGCGGCACGAATGGAGGAGGAGCGCCCGGAGCCAAGATGAGTTTCAATATTCGCGGTGTTACAGGTCTCAGCAGCGGTTCAGCGTCTTCTGTCGCAGGCCCTTTGATTGTAATAGACGGTATTCAATCGCAAGATATCAATGCGGTTAACCCGAATGATATCGAAAGCATTTCCGTCCTTAAAGATGCCGCCTCTGCAGCTATTTACGGATCGAACGCTCCTTACGGCGTAATCCTGATTACAACTAAAAAGGGTTCGAAAGACAGAAAACCGATTATTTCTTATAGCGCGAATGTCAGTCTGTCGTCACCTATCAATATGCCGCAAATGACTAATTCCCTTGAATGGATGAGAATCATGAACGATGCGCAGCAAAATACCAGGGGCAGAAACTTCCTTAGCGATGAAAATATGAAGCGTATCGAAGATTACTATTATGGCAGGATAAACACAGAAACAGTGGTTAACCCCGGACGTACAGGTGGAGGCAGTTGGGCCGATTTTGATGATTTCGGACAAGGACTTTCCAATGGGAACAATGACTGGTATAAAATTCATTTCAAAGACTATTCGACATCGCAACAGCATAACGTAGGTTTACAAGGCGGTTCTCAAAATTCACAATACTATGTAGGACTCGGATATAATCAAAAGAACGGTTTTCTTCGTTATGGGGACGATTCATTCAAACGGTACAGTATTCGCGCAAACCTATCGTCGGAAATAACCAAATGGTTTACAGCAAACTTCCGCGGCTCCTACACAAAAGGGATTACAGACCTTCCGGCACAAACGGGAAATGATAATTTCCTGCAACATATAGCTCAGAGATGGCCTATCATTCCTTTGAAAAACAACGACGGATATTATTCCAATAACGGTCTGGTAGAAGCTTACAGGAATGGAGGACGTAACGTTTCGACCGATAATGTATCCGTTATTACGGGGGAATTTGTCGTCACTCCTCTCAAAGGCTGGAATACAACGGTTAATTACACCTATACTTTCAACAATATAGCTAACGAGAAAAATAATCTTCATTATATTTTGTATGATGCTTCGGGAGTTCCCTACTACTCTCCCGGATGGACTACCGACGGTTTTACGGAATATACAAGACCCCGGGACAGCATGTCAAGAGAACGGATTGACGACGAACGTCATACAATAAACGCCTTCACTTCGTATGAGTTGAACCTGAAAAATCACTACCTGAAAGGGATGGTAGGATATGCCCAGGAATATGTACATTATTACAGGCTTACAGCTTCGTCGGGCAATGTTACATTGTATAATGTGGATCTGCCGACCTTTAATACCATGTATTACAACACAAACAACCAGGCGATATCCGAACCGAACAAACAAACCCTGACTACAAGGGGGGTATTCGGACGTATTAATTATGGGTATGCCAACAAATACCTGTTCGAGTTGAACGGACGTTACGATGGCACGTCCCGCTATATGAAAGATGTCCGTTTTAAATTTTATCCGGGAGTATCTGCCGGTTATGTCATTTCGGAAGAAGATTTCTGGGGCGAATCTTTGAAACAGTCTGTGGACTTCCTCAAGCTACGTGCCAATTATGGTTCGCTGGGCGAACAAAGCGGCGGTTATTATCCGTTTTATCCAAGTCTTTCGACAACGTCGGCAACCGGTTCAAACTGGTATTTTAACGGCAATCGATATAGTAATATCTCTTATCCGGGTATCGTAAATCCGAACTTGACATGGATTACCAGCTCCACAGTCGGTGTTGGGTTTGATATCGCTACTCTGAAAAACCGCTTGACGGCGTCATTCGACTGGTATAACCGTTCATCGAAAGATGTGGTAGGGCCTGCCCAGGAATTGCCCGCCGTATTGGGAGCAAGCGCTCCCTCCACTAACAATGCCGCGTTGAATACAAAAGGTTTTGAACTGGTACTGGCTTGGAAAGACCGGATAAGCAGCATCGGACTGAATTATGGCATAAGAGCGACTTTGGCCGATTCAAGAAGCGTTGTGCAAAAATATCCGAATGAAAAGAAATCGCTTGGAACCTGGTATGATGGCGCCGTTATCGGCGATATCTGGGGCTATGTAAGCGACGGTAATTATACCCAGGCCGAACAGGACGCAGGCATCGACCAGAATATACAGGGGAATGCAAAAGGCCCAGGTAAAAACTGGACGGCAGGAGACCAGAAGTACAAAGACCTGGATAAAGACGAACTCATTACTTACGGAGACAATACGCTTGAAAACCCGGGTGACAAGAAAGTAATCGGTAATAGCCGTCCGCGTTATACGTATGGCATCACATTAGACGCTTCATGGAAAGGCTTCGACATCTCTGCTTTCTTCCAGGGCGTAGGCAAACGCGACGCATGGATATCAACCGAAGGAGTCGGCGTTTTCTGGGGAACTCAAAACTCTGAATGGCAGGCTAACTTCCTTACGATTCATTTGGACAGATGGACGCCGGAAACGCCTAACGGTTACTTTCCCAAGTACTATTTAAGCGGCGCCGAAAACAGCAAGAATCAACAAATACAAACAAAATATCTGCAAGATGCCTCTTATATGCGTTTCAAAAATTTGCAGATTGGTTATTCGTTGCCTAAGGCTATCCTGGATAAAATCGGGATAGATAAATTAAGATTGTATGTGAGCGGCGAAAACCTGTTTACCCTTACTGATTGCATAAAAGTGATTGATCCTGAAATTGTAAGCGTAAATCGGGGATTGGGTTATCCCTTGTCACAAACATGGTCATTCGGTATAAATTTAAGTTTTTAATTAAAATAAATTATGTACATATGAAACAAAGAATAATACTATTCGCTTTGTTTTCGGGGTTGTTTTTGATTACCTCGTGTAACGACGACTTTATGGAAAGGTTCCCTGAAAACGCTATCAGCGATGGCGCCGTATGGAAAACGCCGGCCGATCTGGAGTTATATGTCAATAACTTTTACAACAGAGATGATTTGCTCCCCCGTGAAACAGGCTGGAATATGGGCATGTACTCCTACGACTATAATAACGGTTCCGACACGCAAATCGATCGCGATCCCAATACACGTATGAATGGTCAGAGTTCCATACCTTCCAGCGGCGGAGGCTGGGCTTCAGGCGACTGGGACGAGCTGCGCGATATTAACTACTTCTTTTCCAATTATAAAAAAGCGACAGGCGATGAAGCCGCCATTAACAAGTATGTCGGCGAAGCCCTGTTCTTCCGCGCCATATTCTACTTTAACAAACTTCGCACATTCGGCGATGTTCCGTGGTACGACTCCCTGTTGAATCCCGATGATGAAGATTTGTATAAAGCCCGTGATCCGCGTAATGTGGTTGTCGATAACCTGATGGCCGACCTGGATAAAGCGGTAAGCTATCTGCCTTCCCTAAACGCCGGTTGGAATGGTCGCGTCAATAAAGAAACGGCAATGTTGCTTCAGGCCCGTATCGCCCTGTACGAAGGCACCTGGGAAAAATACCATGCAGGCGATCCCTTCGGCGTAACCGGTTCCGACGGTTCAAAATTCATAACTAAGGCGAAAGATGTTACAGAAGCTTTGATAGCGTCTGGCGCCTGTGATCTGGATAACAAAGGGCTGGAAAACGGATACCAGAATGTCTTCAATCAAGAATCCTACAAAACAAGTAAAGAGGTCATTTTCTGGAGACAGTATAATAAAAGTGACGGTAATGCAAATGCATGGTCGGATTATACCACATACGGTGCTTTGTCGGGACTTACAAAGCGGATAATAAATATGTATTTGTGCACCGACGGTAAACCGATCCAGGGAAATCCGTTATACCAGGGTGACGGCAACCTGCTGAATGAAGTTGCCAACCGTGACCCGCGCCTTAATCAGACGATCTATGTGAATGACGGAAAACATGCTCAATTCTATCCGAATGTACCGTTCCTGTATCCTAACTTCGAATCAAGCGACAGAGGAAGTATAACGGGATATCAATTATACAAAGGACACCGCCCGAATCCGGAATTGTCCGGACTAAGCGGACAACAGGCACTGATTTATTTCCGTTATGCCGAGGCTTTGCTCATCAATGCCGAAGCCAAGGCCGAATTGGGAAGTATCACGCAAACGGATATCGACAAGACCATCAATCAATTGCGTCGCAGATTAGTAGGTATGGCCGATATGAAATTAGATGAAGTGAACGCCTTGCCGGCTTCCGCCAGAATATTCCCTAATTTGTCCAATATCATCAACGAAATCCGCAGGGAAAGAACGATAGAACTGACCGCAGAAGGTTTTCGCGTGGATGATATTTTCCGTTGGGCTGTCGCCGATATTTTGATTAAAGGCTATGTACCTCAGGGTGCAAAACGCGCGCAATGGGAAGGAGCTTTACCCGGCGCTCCTAACGGTTTTGTCGCAGCGGTAAACGCTTTACTGATAGATGACGACGGTTATATCAATCCTTGGGCAGGAAAACCGACTTTTTCCCTAACCGAAGGATATAAGTTCAATCTCCAACGCGACTATTTAAAACCGTTGCCGAACAATCAGTTGATACTGAATTCGAATTTAATTCAAAATCCGGGTTGGGAATAACGGTTCTAATATAGAAAACGGCATTCTTTGTGAGCTGTTTTACTATAATGATAAGAAGAAAGAAATTATCCTTTTACAGGGATAATTTCTTTCTTATATTTGTATCCGGTATAAAAAACTGTTTAAATTTTAGCGAAAATATTATTACAGGATTTGAAAAAAACTTCTTAGCAATTTTTTTATGCTCTTTTCAGCGTATTTTTCCCTTTTTACTTTTGGTTTAGCCCGCTAAACCCGCAAGCAAAAAGAACAAAATCCATCTGAAAATAACTATAAAAAAATTTGCTATAAAATTCAAACAGTTTCTAAAAATATGAAGAGAATATGAAGAATCTGCTAATCTTACTTTTGTTTTTTGTTTTTGTCGATTTGTTTGCCATAACGAAAAACACTTCCGCTAAATCACAGGATAAAATAGAGCATGACTTATCCCTGAAAGAAAGAACCGGTGACATTCCAACGTCAAAGGCGTTACCCTCAGGGATGGTTCTTGTATGGGCTGACGAATTTAACGGGCAATCGCTGGATAAAGGCAAGTGGTCTGCCAACTATTATTCCACGATCGACTTTGTGGAGAAAACCAATTACGGGCAAATGCTCGCAGGGAAGCTCCCCCAACCGGGTATCCGGTTCACGGGACATTCAATTATTTTGTTCACAGATGACAGGGTTCCGGCAGAACCTTATTTTTCTTCCGGCAGAAAAGTATCGTCTATCCAGACATATGACTGGAAGGACAATCGCCTGTTTATTGACAACAGCCCGGGCGGCTTTATAGAAGCCCGGATAAAGAGGAACAGTACTCCCGATGCCAAAATGGTAAATGGCGCTTTCTGGCTGGATTCTCCGGGGCCGGACGCCAGGTATTTCGTGGAAAAAGGCAATGCGGCTTTAGGGATTGAAGGAGTCAGGCCGCGGGGACAGGTTTTCGAGATAGACCTGTGCGAAAATCTGGATACTGAAATCGTCCTGCATGGGAATGTATCCCCTGAAGGAGTCTTTGAAAGAAATATAGGGCACTATCCCATACCGGGCGAATACACCGACAAGTGGGTTACACACAGCATGCTATGGTCACCGGCAGGATTTAAATTCTATATTGACGGCAAATTGGTGAAAGAGGATTGGAATCCCCATAACATCAAAACACCCAATCATGCGATGAATATTTTTCTGGGAATGTATGCAAAAGGAGGAACGGCCACGATGGAAGTGGATTATATACGTTATTACCGATGGAAACAAGAAGAACGGAATGAACTGCCTGATCCGGGGTTCGAATACCATGACGGCCTTTTTCCATGGGAGGGCAATGGGCGTGTAGAGGCTTCGTCTTCACGAACAGGAAAGTATGGCGTAGAACTGGCCGCAGGAGATTCGATCACCCAGTATGTATATCTGGATCATTCCAGTCCTTATTCCTTGAAATTCTGGAGCAGGGGTTCCGGTTCTGTCACCGCTAAAGTTGAGAATATCACTCAGGTCAGTGGCATTAGCGAAAACTGCTTCGGTTCGGAATTTAAGGTACGGAAAAGTTTCGGGATGAATGAAATCCGGTTTTCAACAAATCCCGAATTTGGAAATCATAAAAGAACTGTAAAAGTTACTTTTACCAATTCAGGTGCAGATCCCATATCACTGGATGATATAACTATAGAAAAATAAAAACAGAAAAAAATTTACACACCATACAGAGCATAAAAAAATTTGCTATAAAATTTAAACAGTTACTTAGGGTTTGGGCTTAAGCTGGTGCCGATACATAGACGGCGATGTGCCGGTGTGGAGTTTAAAGTAGCGACTCAGGTAGGATTGGTCGGGGAAATTCAGGTTGTCTGCAATCTCCTGTATTGAAAGATCGGGATTTTGCAGCATGACTTTTATTTCAAGTACCAGCCTTTTATCGATCAATTCTTTGGGCGACTCGCCGGCTGCGGTTCTTTCGATAACTTTTCTTAAATATCGCGGTGTAATGCATAGCTTTTTCGCGTAAAATGTTACGCTTCTTTCTTCTGTTATATGCCTGTCGAGCAATGACAGGAATGTGTAAAACTGTCTCTGTTTGCGTGTGCCCTGGTTTTCCGGATATTCAAAATATACCTGGCGCTTACACTTGTCATAAAGATACAAAAAATAGGTTTGCACAAAATTGCGCTGCATCAGCAGGCAGAAATCGTTGTCTTTTTCCTCGTGGATCAGCGCTGCCGTTTCCATGCAGAGCCTGGCATTTTCCAGAAAACCGCTGTTGACGGAGAGTAAACAGGATGGCGCGTTTATCAGGTATCTGGAAAAAGAGATGCCCAGCCTCAATACCGTATGATCATATATCTCTTTTGAGAATGTGAACGCCTTTGCCAAAAAATCTTCCGAAGATTCGATTACGGTGAAAGTAGTACCCGGCAGGATGACGGTTTCCACGTCTTTTGTAATCCGGCACTCTACCAGGCCGATATTGATAACGGCTTCTCCGGCGATACATAAAAACACAATTCCACCATCTGTCCGGCATGGGAGATTTCCAAATCTGTTCAAATTGGTTTCAGTATAATAATAATGCCGGTATTTTAAAGAGAATAGTTCATCCATAAGCTTTTTGCCTGTTATATCTGTAAAATAAAGTTGCAAAGATATAAAAGTTCCGATAATGGATAATCTTGGCGTGTTTGTGAAAACAGCCGAAAGATGGTTTATAATTACCTTTGCAACAATTTTAACGGTTAAATGATCAGATGACATGAATGAAACTATAGAATTTCTAAACGCTTGCGGGCTATATTATTTGGCCACATGCGACGGTGATCAGGCAAAAGTACGCCCTATGAACTTTGCCAAAAACATAAACGGAAAACTGAGTTTTTATACCAGCAAACAAAAAGACCTCTACAAACAGTTGGAAAAGAATCCGCTGGCGGAGATTTCAGCAAAAGGCAAAGAGGGCTGGATCCGTATTTACGGGCCTGTAAGCTTCAACGAACAACCGGAAGTTTTCGGGAACTGGGCGGCAGAAGCCGAATATTTCAGATTTGCAGATGAAAACAAAGTAGTATGCAGCTTTGACGCTATAACGGTTGACTACATGCCTGCCTATCAGGCGCAGTTGCCAAGCTTTATTGCCGGATGGATAAGAACAGTCAGCGCAGAAGATGAAGTAAAATATACCGCTAATCTGTAATGTTTGCAGTAGCAGGAATGCCGTCCACTTCTTTAATGAGGCCTTAACACAAACATCTCCGGCATCTGTTGCAGCGTAAGCATTCGGTCAGGCTCATCTTTTTCCTAAATAGTATAGTCTCTACCTTTGCCTAGACAGAGTTATCAAAAATATAATGAGCAATTGATTTATGCAAAGTATGATAAACCCGCCT
>JAISES010000056.1 GCA_031263965.1 Prevotella sp.
CAAAACCCTGGAATATGCTTACGACGACTATTGTGTAGCAATGGCTGCAAAGAAACTGGGAAAAGAAGAAGACTATCGATATTTCCTGAACAGATCGCTCTCCTATCAGAATTTGATTGATCCTGAATCTAAATTCATGCGTGGAAAAGATTCTCTTGGCAACTGGCGCACGCCTTTCGATGCAACGGCATATACAGGTCCGGGATCTGTGCACGGGTGGGGAGATATTACAGAAGGATTTACATACCAATATACATGGTATGTACCGCAAGATGTACAAGGCTATATAAACGAAATGGGCGAAAGCGTATTCATACAAAGGCTGGACTCCATGTTTACGATGAAACTCCCCGAAGATATACCGGGCGCTCACGATATTCAGGGACGTATAGGTGCATACTGGCACGGTAATGAACCTTGCCACCAGATTATATATTTATACAACTATGTAAAACAACCATGGAAGGCTCAGGAAAAAATACGCTACGTACTGGATACATTCTACGGGAATAAGCCCGATGCCCTTAGTGGCAACGATGACTGCGGGCAAATGTCGGCATGGTATATATTCAACTGTATGGGCTTTTACCCGACCTGTCCTTCGAGCAACATCTATGCAATAGGTTCTCCCGGGCTGGAAGCTGTGGAAATGACTTTGGGCAATGGAAAAAAAATATCCGTGACAACAGAAAACTACAGCAGGCAGAATGTATATATACAGGCCATGTACCTGAACGGGAAGGAATATGATAAGACATACATCACCTACGACGATATAAAAAACGGAGCAGACATAAAGTTTGTATTAGGCACCAATCCGAATATGTCATGGGGCATTTCCGACGAATCCGTTGCTCCATCCTTGTCTAAACCAAATGAAACATTACATTATACAAAAACAAAAAGAATTCAAAGATGAGACATTTACAACTAATTTTACTGGGTTGTCTGTATATACTCGGTATAAACGCCCAAAAGACAGAATTTGTGGATTATGTCAACCCTTTGGCAGGAACGATGTCCAAAGGTTCGCTGTCAACCGGCAATACTTATCCGGCGATAGCTATGCCCTGGGGGATGAATTTCTGGATGCCGCAGACAGGTAGAATGGGCAATGGATGGGCTTATGTCTACACCGATGACAAAATACGTGGTTTTAAACAAACCCATCAGCCAAGTCCGTGGATCAACGATTATGGCCAGTTCTCCATTATGCCCGTCACCGGTGATGTCGTTTTCGATCAGGATAAACGAGCCAGTTGGTTTTCACACAAGGCAGAGATAGCTAAGCCCTACTACTACAAAGTCTACTTGGCCGAACACGATGTTGTGACCGAGATAACACCAACGGAAAGGGCTGCCATGTTCCGGTTTACTTTCCCTGAAAGCGACGGTTCTTATGTAGTGATTGATGCATTCGACCGAGGGTCTTATGTGAAGATCATACCCGGAGAAAATAAAATAACAGGCTACACAACACGTAACAGTGGCGGTGTCCCGCGAAATTTCAGGAACTATTTTGTTATCGAATTCGACAAGCCTTTTACATATAAAGCGACAGTCGGGGATAGCAAAATAAGAGAAGGAGAGATAGAAGTAAAAGAAAATCATTCGGGCGCTATTATAGGTTTTTCTACAAAAAAAGGGGAAATAGTACATGCCAGGGTAGCATCATCTTTCGTTAGCCCTGAACAAGCTGAGCTTAATCTGAAAGAATTAGGCGACAGTACATTCGACGAAGTCGCGGAGAAAGGCCGGAGAACTTGGAATGAAGTCCTGGGACGCATCGCCGTTGAAGACGACAATATTGATAATTTGCGTACATTCTACTCCTGTCTTTATCGTTCGGTACTCTTCCCCCGCAGTTTTTACGAAATAAACGCCAAAGAGGAAATCATACATTATAGCCCTTACAACGGAGAAGTGCTGCCGGGGTATATGTTTACAGATACAGGATTCTGGGATACATTCCGCTGCCTGTTCCCGTTCCTTAACCTGATGTATCCCGACACGAACGCAAAGATGCAGGAAGGCCTTGCCAACACTTACAAAGAAAGCGGATTCTTGCCTGAATGGGCAAGCCCCGGCCACCGAGGCTGTATGGTCGGCAACAACTCGGCTTCGGTAGTAGCCGACGCCTATATGAAAGGGCTTCGCGGCTATGACATCGAAACACTCTGGGAAGCTGTGGTTCATGGCGCAAACGCGGTACATCCGAATATACAATCGACAGGACGATACGGATTTGAATATTACAACAAACTGGGTTATGTGCCTTATAATGTAGGAATAAATGAAAGCGCCGCGCGCACACTGGAATACGCTTATGATGACTGGTGTATTTATCAGTTCGGGAAAAAACTGGGTAAACCTGCTGAGGAAATAGATATCTACGCCAAACGAGCCATGAACTACAAAAACCTGTTCGACCCTGAACATAAGCTGATGAGAGGGAAAAACGAGGATGGAACATTCCAGTCCCCTTTCAACCCCTTGAAGTGGGGAGATGCCTTTACGGAAGGAAATAGCTGGCATTATACGTGGTCGGTATTCCACGATCCGCAGGGATTAATCGACCTGATGGGAGGTAAAAGAGGATTCAATATAATGATGGACTCTGTATTTAATGTGCCGCCTTTGTTCGATGAAAGTTATTACCGCGGAGTGATACACGAAATACGTGAGATGCAGATTATGAATATGGGCAACTATGCTCATGGCAACCAGCCTATACAACACATGATTTATCTGTATAACTATTCGGGCGAGCCATGGAAAACCCAATACTGGGTGCGTGAGGTAATGGATAAACTATATACGTCCGCTCCTGACGGCTATTGCGGAGACGAAGACAACGGACAAACTTCTGCATGGTATGTATTTTCTGCGCTTGGATTTTATCCTGTTTGTCCGGGAACAGACGAATATGTATTGGGTTCGCCACTATTTAAGCGTGTTACGCTCAATCTGAATAATGGCAGGAAAGTCGTTCTCAAAGCAGATAATGACAAGTCGAAAAGATATGTATCGTCAATGACTGTTAATGGTAAGAACTATACGAAAAACTATCTGACACATGGCACATTAATGAAAGGTGCAGCGATAAACTATAGAATGTCGGCCGTTCCCAATACCCATAGGGGGATTAAGGAAAGCGACTTCCCATATTCGCTCACGAACGAACTGACTGGCACTGAATAAACATGTAACCGTTTATTCAGTACTAGCCGGTCTGTTTGTTTATTGATCTTCGGGAATGATGTCCTCTACGGTTGTTGTTAATCCGTTTATTCTTTGTTCCAAATTATATTTTCGGATTAATCCCGAAACTTCCGGATCCAGAGGTGCCCGGTATACTTTGCCCGGATCCATTTCGCATGCGTGCATTAAATGGTCTATGGCTTCCTGGTCTTTTCCTGAACGGATAGATAATATTGTACGCAGATACTCATTGTTTCCTGTTTCCGGCAGATCATCCAATATTTCCTTAGCCTTGGCATTGTACCCCATGCATATCAGGCACAAAGCTGTGTTATAATCGGGATAATCCGATAATATCTCCAAAGCTTTCCAATACTCTCTGTCTTGTAATAGCCGCAGGCCTTTTTCATAGTCAGGGCGTTCTTGTACATCTACCATTGTTTCCTCTGCCATATTCGGACGATGCATGTTAAATTCAAAATCGGCCCGGCTCAACAAAGGGTAAATAGAATCGCGTATGATCTTATAATCGTCGGGGAAATCCTTTTTTATTTGTTTTTCTGTTTCATCCGGATGTATTGCACCTTCCAGCATTCCTAATATCTGGGTTTTGTTCAGAACATCATTCCTTTGCTGAATCTGGCGTACCAGGGTATTCCAATCTTCTCCGGCAAACTGTACTTTAATTACATTTACGGCATCCCTTATTTCACCGGAAAGTGATTCTACAAAGTAGTTTTTTATAGATTTAGCCCGTTTTTCCGATAACGTATAATTATTATCATACGGGCCGTCTAATGCTGTAGTCATCTTTACAATGATGCTGTCCATCACGAACGCATTATCTTTGGTAAACGCTCTGTATGTGTTCAGGATATTGTTTATTTCGGCTTTATTGCCGGCATAATCCAGATTGAAATCAAATTTGCCCGGCACAAATTTAATATAAGCTGCCTGACGGTTGTATGCATCCCTGTACATCTTAGTCCTTTTGAAGATCAGCGAAGTATCGGCAAGTTGGGCTAATGAGGATATATAGTAAGAAATCGTATCGGCCGGAGGCATTACATATCTGCTGCGGTCCATTGCATCGACACGCGCATCCATTGTCAATCTTAGTTTTTTAAGCCCGACAGTTACAGGATGATCTTGTTTGTATAAATAGACAAATGCTTTATTTGTTTCTACTATGGTATCCAGCCTCATTCCTTCTTCGTATGGGAAAGGGATAAATTCTTTTTCTGCTTCCTCTTTGCGACTCGATTTCATCTCGTTTTCGGCTATAGCCTCAAACATATATCTGTTCGATGCTATTTCGATAGAATCTGCTTCGGTCATAACATTATTCATAATGTCGTCCAATGTGCGACCTGCTTCATAAGCCTCACGAAACTTGGCAGGTAGTTTCATGTAGTTGATTTCGAAGTCCTCATCGTCTAATACCAGAGACTGGGCGTTTTTGTTGAACTTCTTCATATAGTGATCAAACAAGCCGAGAGTATCTTTACCCTTAGCCATGTCTCTGATCACTTGTTCGCGGGCTTTACGTATGTATTCATTGTAGAACCTCTGGCGGTAGCCTTTCAATTTGGCGAGTTGAGTTGCGTCGAATTTGCTTTTTTCGGTTTTCCATTTTTCGTATTCCATTTGCTTGCTCCACTCCTTGTAATATTCCTCATAATACAGGTTCTGGCGATTTTGGATATCCTTATCAGTACCTGCTTTGTCAAAAAAGACTTCATCGTACTGGTCTTTGCCTACAATCGATTTCAGATATGCGTCATAGTCTTTATAGTCCTGTTTCTGCTTAGCGTAAAAAGCAGGCCCTTTTAGTATAACATCTTTTAAAGGAATGATTGAGTCATTATGGAACAACATTGGAGACAATGTTACTCTCCAGTTTTCAGAGAGAATTTCTCTTGGAACCCTTAATATAAAATCAACGGTAACCCGGCCGTTGCGTTCAGGTGTAAAGCGTGATTTAGCCGTAATAACAACTTCCGATAATTGTTGTACATCATTAAGGCTGATGGGTTTGGCCAATTGTATTTCGTCTGTTATTTTTTCGGGATTTATGTATGTTACTTCTTCCGAGACTGTTGCAGAGCCTCCACCAAGTTTAGACTTTTCCTGGAAGGGTAATTCTATATTTGCCCGTTTCGACTGCATAAACAAGGGTTTGACCATTGCTTCCTTTGGCGCTTTGGACGAATATGAATAAGATGAAGTTACATTTTCTCCTCTGGAAGCTCTTATGTCGCGAACCGAGTTTGTTGATTTACAAGAATATATCACCATTATGGTAAATAAGCTTATAGGTATACAGGTGTATATAACTCGGGAAAACGGATTAGAGAATTTTTTTTTCATAAGTTTGCATTTACGATCTTTATCAATCCTAAATTCTGTAAAGTTATTTTGTATATAACTGATAAAATCGTTACAAAGATAGTGATTATAGTGTAAATAAAAAGATACCTGATTAATTTTTAGATTTAGAAACTGTTAATAAGAGCAACTTTTTTATTTTTGTAAACGCGTTACAGCTTTTTTGTATATTTATGCATCATATAATACAGGAAGCTCTAAAATCGATTACTATGAAAAAATACTTAATTATTGCTTTAATATCTTGTTTATTTGCTTCTTGTGCCTCTATATTGAATGGAGACTGGACTTCGGTTTCTGTTTGGACAGAGCAGCCTGTTAAGGCTATAGTCAGAGGTGATACATTGCACACTAAGCCAAGTTCAAATACTAATGTTTTGAGTTTTAGCGTTCCCCGGAGTGGGGAGCCATTACGATTTGTTTTACAGTCGGATTCATTAAGGAAAACAATAAATCTTTCTCCTAAAAACTCACAGAATTATTACCTGAATGCTTTATATTTTTGGCCTGGTTTCCTCGTAGATATGTCTAATCCTAAAAGGTATACTTACGATAGTAAACTGACGTTTGACAGGAATCTGAATCTGTATGATGGTCGCTTTATTACCCGAAAAGGCGATCTGAATTTCTATTTTTCCCTTCCGTTCATCTATTTAAGCCTTAATACAATCAGCCCTGAGGGCCATTCGAGAATCACCAGGGGTTCGGTAGTGGGATTGTCGGCCGGGTTTGATTATTACTACCAAAAGAATAAATTTATCAATTTGACGGGGTCGCTGTCTACGTCAAATATCTCCGGTTGTGGCTATTTTCTGCCATATGATTGGTCCGGAGAGCTATTAACTGATGACAGTTTTGTTATCCATAGCCTTAATATGTCTCATAATCACAGATTAAAACGGTTTTCTTTCGGTTACGGACTTTCTTATAGTTATACCAATTATCATAAAGATGAGTATAGCATGATGCCGTACGGGATCATATCCGGATACAATTCAAATCGATCAGATTACTCATATATTTTAGATTGCAATAACTATAGATATACCTCCTTAGGCTTGGTGTTTAACGGATATTGTTATTTTTCCCGATACTTCAGTGTAGGCGTAATATATAAGCCTAATTTATTAAGATTGAAATCGCAATCGGGTAATCCGTTTAAATACGAACATCAGATTACATTTGATTTCGCTTTCAGATTCAGTCTTTTACGGGGAAAGTAATAGGGTAAAATATCTTTTACCGGTTTGGTCATATAAAAAATAAAGTCGTAATTTGCGGTCGATTTATCTTACTAAACAACAAACTTACAAAACATACGTTATTAATTAAACAGAAATTTCAAATTGACAGAATTATGAAAAAAGTATTTGCCATCATTGGGGTTATTTTATTGGTTATTGTTATAGCAATGGTTGCAATACCCTTTTTGTTCAAAGATAAAATTAAGTCGGCGGTGCTTAATGTCGTTAACGAGCAGCTCGATGCAAAAGTAGACATTAAAGATTTCGGGCTGAA
Organism: Prevotella sp.; assembly: GCA_031263965.1. Classification (GTDB taxonomy): domain Bacteria; phylum Bacteroidota; class Bacteroidia; order Bacteroidales; family Dysgonomonadaceae; genus Dysgonomonas. Next base: position 7,108 of record JAISES010000056.1, read on the forward strand.
TTTGTTTTCAAACTTTCCGAAGGCAACGTTGTCTTTAGAAAATGCCACTATTATAGGAACAGGCGATTTTGAAAAGGATACATTGTTGCAGGCAAAATCGGCAAGTGTGACCATCGATTTGACGAGCCTTTTCGGCAGTGAATACAATATATCGGAAGTTAATCTGGACAGGGCATCGGTTTACGCTAAAATATTGGCGGATGGCCGTGCCAACTGGAATATAATGAAGGCCGACTCTACTGCTGCCGGTGATGCGGCGACAAAGAGTACCCTATTCAAACTCAATCTGAGAAAAATATCACTTAACGATTGCAATGTGATTTTTCAGAACGATTCAACAAACATGAAAGTTGTGTTGAATAAGTGGAATGGCGAAGTGTCGGGAGACTTTTCGGCTACCGAAACTACCCTCAAAACGGCTTCGACAATAGATGAGGTATCGTTTATTATGGATGGTATTCCATATCTGAATAAAGTGAAAGGTGCAGCTAATGCCGCATTGAATGCCAATTTCGATAATTTAAAATTTACGTTCACCGAGAGTGAACTCCAATTGAACGACCTGAAAGCTTCTATCGATGGTTCGTTTGCTATCGTGGGTAAAGATGGCGAAGGCATGGATTTCGACCTTAAGCTAAATGCGCCGGATACCCGGTTTAAAGATATATTGTCCATCGTGCCTGCCATGTATACAGCTGACTTCAAGGATGTGAAAACATCGGGAACAGCCTCTCTGGATGCTTATGTAAAAGGCCTGATGCAGGATGAGACATATCCGGCGTTCGATGTAAAAATAGTGGTGAATGATGCCATGTTCCAATATCCGTCGCTGCCCGGGTCTGTGAACAATATCAATGTAAATATGGCAATAAACAGTAAAGGCGGCTCATTCGATAATACAATAATAGATATAAGTAAGTTCAGTTTCAATCTGGGGGGAAATCCTTTCGGGGGAAGTGTGAATATTTCTACTCCTGTGAGTGATCCGAATCTGAAAGCCCGGGCCAACGGCACATTGAATCTGGGGATGATAAAAGATGTGTATCCATTAGAAAAAGGAACCGAACTGAATGGGACTATCGTTGCAGATATAAATATTGCCGCAAGAATGTCGGCAATAGAAAAAGAACAATATGAGAATGTATCGGCTGCGGGAACACTGAAAGTCAATGGCATGACTTACCGATCGCAGGATATGCCGGATGTATTGATAAATGATGCCGGACTGGAATTCACCCCGCGTTATGCAAATCTGTCTTCATTGAATGTGCAGATCGGAAAGAACGACATTTCAGCAACCGGACGCCTCGAAAATTTCATCGCTTATGCATTGAAAGATCAAACGCTCAAAGGGCAATTGAACATTAAGTCAAATTATCTGAATGCGAACGATTTTATTAGTGGCGAAACTTCCGGAACCGAAGCAGAAGCAGCTGCTCAGGAAGATATTATAATTCCTAAAAATATTGATTTTGCACTGAATGCCGCTTTGAACCGGATTGTATATGGTAAGATAAATATAACCAATATGGCTGGGAATATGACGGTACGGGATGGCATCCTTACCCTTAGCAATGTGGGGGCTAACGCTTTAGGCGGCTCGTGTAAAGTAAATGGCACATACAATACTTCCGATCCTAAAAATCCGAAAGTAAATTTCGATCTGGCGCTGTCCAAAGTTTCGTTTGCCGAAACTTTCAAATCGGTAGAATCGATACGGAAGTTTGCTCCTTTCTTCGAGAAACTGGCGGGGACATATTCCATGAACCTGAACTTTAATACCTCGTTGGGACAAACCATAATGCAGACTCTTGCCGGCCTCACCGGTAGCGGAGCATTACAGACAAGCGATGTTAAGATAGAGGGGATAGAAGCGCTTACAGCTCTTTCGTCTTCATTAAAAACCGATGCTTTGAAATCCTTTTCTACTAAAGATCTCAACCTGCCGTTTTCAATCAATGCGGGAAAACTGACAACAAAACCTTTTAGCGTGAATTTTGGCGATGGCGGCATTATGAAGCTGGAAGGATCTACAGGACTGGATCAGAGCATAGACTACAAAGGAACGGTAACTCTGCCGAAATCGTTAGCGAATAATTATGTGAATGCAGTGCCTGTTACTATCGGTGGAACATTCACTAGTCCTAAGATTAGCATAGATACTAAGGCTTTGTTGTCAGGCACAGCCGCATCTGTAGTCGGGGGGGTGCTCGGTGGTGAAAAAGGAACAGATGTTTCAGCAAAACTATCGGAAGAAAAAGCAAAACAGATAGAAAAATTACGTACCGAAGCTGATGCGATTGCCAATAAGTTAGTTGCTGAAGCCGAAAAACAATCTCAGGCTCTTGTCGATAAAGCGGGAAGTAATCCGATAGCCAAAGTTGCAGCTCAGGCAGCAGGTAAAAAATTAGTGGATGAATCGAAGAAACAGGCTCAGAATATGATAGATAAGGCTGAGGAACAAATTAAAAAAATAGAAGGTCAGGGTGAGTAAATTACCGGAATAGCATATAACGGAAAAGAGGGTGAAACATCATCCTCTTTTTTTTGTGCCTATTATTTGCAGCTAAGTAACAGTTTCTTAGAATGAGAAAGATATAAATATAGTTTTTTTGCTTCAATTGCAATCGTTTGCATAACGAAAAGGTGATTTTTATAAAATCTTTTGCAAAAAAACATAATCCAATGTGTCATATTTGTATCGCGGTACGGAGAGTATCGTTTTTTTACCATGACCCTAGTAAATAAATCATAACCAAGATAAATGCAAAATAAGATTCAAAATAACATGCTGTCAGTTGCTGTTTTTTCTGCTGGAGATATGTCGGTTAACTCTATTTTGCTTTTCAACCCAGAGTGTAATAATTGAAAAAATAGTAAACTAAATCAGTATTAACGTTAATCTTAATATTATTTCGCATGGAAAGAAAGATTAAAAAAAGATGTGTTAATGTATTCCTGCTGTTTATGCTGGGAATATTGGCTTCGACATCAGGTGTTTTCGCACAAGGCGGTAGCATTACGGTGAAGGGAAATGTGAAGGATGCTAACAATGAGCCTATTATCAGTGGTAGCGTGGTTGTTAAAGGCACTATAAACGGAACCCTTACAGATCTCGATGGTAATTATGAAATTACTAATGTGCCGTCCGGTGGAACATTAGTATTCACTTATGTCGGATTCATGCCACAAGAGATTCCGGTTAACGGAAGAACTACAATTAATGTAACATTGGAGGAAGATACCGAATTACTGGAAGAGGTAGTTGTTATAGGATACGGTCGCGTAAAGAAGTCAGACCTTAGTGGTTCGATCGTTGCTATTAAAGCTGAAGAAATAAACAAAGGTGCGATAACATCACCACAGCAGATGTTGCAAGGTAAAGTTTCGGGTTTGTTTGTTCAGCCGGGTAACGGAGCTCCAGGTTCGGGTTCTACTATACGTATACGTAGCGGGGCATCGCTTTCGGCGAGCAACGACCCTCTGATTGTGATAGACGGGATACCTACATCAAATGATGCGGCTCCGGGAACGCCAAATGCTTTGGCAACAATCAATCCGAATGACATCGAATCATTCACAGTATTGAAAGATGCATCGGCAACAGCTATTTACGGTTCGCGTGCTTCTAATGGTGTGATCATCATCACTACCAAAAAAGGATCGCAGGCTAAAGGTGTAGTGAAGATTGATTATAGCAGTACTTACAGTTTTAATGATCCGTATAAGAAAATTAAAACAATGAATGCCGATGAATTTTATCAAACTATATCGACTTATTATCCTCAGGGAACAAAAGTCGGTGATGCAGCTCAAGCAATAATAAATCAATATCCGATGCTGCGTACTAATTGGCAGGATGCTATTTTTCGCACAGCTTTCAGTACCGACCAGAATTTAAGTTTTTCAGGAAGAGCGGGTATGTTGCCTTATCGTGTGTCAGTTGGATATACAAACGAAAATGGTACGTTACGAACTTCTAACTATGAACGCTATACAGGTAGTATTAGCTTAAGCCCTAAATTCTTTGACGATCACTTGAGTGTGAACATCAATGTGAAAGGTACTATCAACAATAACAGATTTGCTGATTCAGGGGCAGTTGGTACTGCTGCATTCTACGATCCTACAAAACCAATTTATGATGAAAATGGTTATCATGGCTATTGGAATCATATGCAAGGCACAGAACCGAACAAGCTGGCTTCGAATAATCCGGTGTCGATGTTGTACGATGTGGAAAACTACGGAAAAACAAAACGTAGTTTAGGTAATATCCAACTTGATTATAAGCTTCATTTCTTACCCGAATTGCATGCTAATTTGAATTTGGGATATGACGTAGCTACTTCTACCGGACATAATGGATCTACAGCCGGTTCGTATCAGGCTGCTAAAGATTCTGATCTTCCTGATGTAGGACGTTATTCAGCATGGGATCAGTTGCGTAGAAACCAACTTCTTGATTTCTATCTGAACTATAATAAGTATTTCGAATCGATACAGAGTAACATAGATGTTATGGGTGGTTACTCTTACCAACATTTCTATCAATCGAATTTTGATAAAACGTTTTCAAATCCAACTGATTTTATAGGAAATAAAGAAGGCTTTGATTATGATGAAACTTTAAGGCAATATGTCTGGACGGCTAGCCGGCTTATACCATCAGAGGACTATCTGATTTCATTCTTTGGTCGCTTGAATTATAATTTTAAGGATCGTTACTTGTTGACTGCAACATTGCGTGACGATGGTTCATCCCGTTTCAGTAAAGATCACCGTTGGGGTTTGTTCCCTTCTGCAGCTTTAGCCTGGACAATATCTAAAGAGCCGTTTATGCAAGGTAAGTTCAATGCTTTATCGAACCTGAAATTGCGTGTAGGTTATGGTGTGACCGGACAACAGGACGTAGGTACCAGTTATGGATATATTCCTTATTATCAGTTCGGAACAAATCCAAACAGTACATATCTTGGCTCTGGATTGCTTAGACCATTAAGTTATAATCCTAACCTGAAATGGGAGCAAACATCAACAACTAACGTTGGTATCGATTTCGGTTTCTTGAACAACCGTATCAATAGTAGTATCGAGTACTATCATAAGAAAACAAAAGATTTGTTGAACAGTATAGATTCTCCTGCAGGTACTAACTTTGCTAACAGACTTGTTGCAAATGTGGGTAATATGAAGAATGACGGGGTTGAATTCAATATTAATGCAGTAGTTATTGAAACTCCTGATTTTAGCTGGGACTTGGGATATAACATTACATGGAACAGAAGTGAAATTACTAATCTGACAGCTTCTTACAATCCTGATTATCCGGGTATCAGCCAGGGAAATCCGGGTTATGGAACAGGAGGTTATACTCAAAAACATCAGACTGGATATACTCCTTTCACATTCTGGCTGTATCAGCAGGTATATGGAGAAGATGGAAAACCGGTACAAAATGTATTTGTAGACCGTAATAAGGATAGACAGATAACAGAAGCCGACCGTTATATGACAGACAAAAGCCCTATGCCAAAAGTATATATGGGACTTAGTTCTACATTTAAATATAAAAACTTTGACTTAGGATTTAATCTGCGTGCAAACTTTGGTAATTATGCATTCAATGCTTTTGCAGCACAAAATTCGACTCCTGTAACTTTCAATAATCAAGGATTCCTGTCAAATATATATACAGGAGTATATGATACCGGATTTACACAGCAAAATAATGGGCAACAAGTATTTTCAGATTATTTCCTGGAAAATGCGTCGTTCCTTAAGATGGACAATCTGACTTTTGGCTATAGCTTCAGAAATGTGCTATTTAATAAATTATCAGGACGTTTGAGCTTCTCTGTACAGAATGTGTTTACAATCACAAACTATAGAGGTCTCGATCCTGAAAATTCTGGTGTAGATAATAATATATGGCCTCGTCCGAGAACATATACCTTTGGTTTAAATCTTAACTTTTAATTGACATGAAAATGAAAGCAAAATATTTATTATCATTATTTATCGGACTGACCCTTACCTTGAGCTCATGTTTGGGAGACTTGGATGTGAAGCCGTTGGACGAAACTATAGTGACTGGTGACGAAGCATATACAGATGCTGCCAGTTATACAAAAGGACTGATGAAGATGTACTCTGTATGGGCAATAAGTGGACAAGACGGGGAGGGTAGTACCGATATAGAAGGACTGGACCCGGGTAATGCTCAGCTGTTGCGTTCTTGGTGGAATTTGCAGGTAGTATCCACAGACGAGTGTAAAGTGGCTTGGGCCAATGACTCGTGGGTGCCTGAAATAAATAATATGACATGGTCTAACACCCAGAATGAATCTATAGAAGGTGTTTACCAGAGATGTATGTACATCGTTGCTGTGGCTAACGAATTTCTGAAACAGGTAGGTAATGCCCCCGCAGATGCCAATCCGGATCAATTACGAGCCGAGGCTCGTTTCTGTCGTGCACTGGCATATTACACACTGATGGATCAGTATGCAAGACCTCCATTCATTACAGAAAGTAACTATTCAATAGCTCCTTCTCCACTAAGCAGGGAAGAACTGTTTAACTGGATTGTAGCAGAATTGACTGAGATAGAAAGTCAATTGCCTGCAGCTCGACAGGGGATATATGGTCGTGCCGATCAGGGTGCTGTGAACGCTTTGTTGGCCCGTATATATTTGAATGCTGAAATATATACTGGAAAAGCAATGTATACAGAATGTATTACAGCCAGCAACAAGGTTATTGCAGCTGGATATACTTTAACAACTGACTACTCAAATATCTTTAAGGCTGACAATAATGTAACAGCAAAGAATGAAATAATCTTCCCTATATGTTTTGATGGAGCTGCTACTAAGACTTGGGGAGGTATGACATTCCTTATCTGTGCATCACGTGGTGGAGACGAATTTGTAACGGAAACAGATGGCCTTAGTGGAGGATGGGACGGTACTCGTTCAACTCAGAATCTGGTAAATAAATTTGCTTTTGCTGATAATAATAACAAGACAGCTGCAAACATTCTGGATAAGCGTGGTATATTCTATTCGGAAGGACGCTCTGTAGAAATTAAGACAACTCCTCTTGGCACATTTACATCTGAAGGATGGGCTGTATATAAGTTTAAAAATGTGAAATCTGACGGAAGTTTAGGTACCGATACTCAGTTCCCTGATACCGATTTCCCTATGTTCCGTCTGGGTGATGTATATCTGATGTATGCCGAAGCTGTTCTTCGCGGAGGTACAGGTGGAGATAAGACTACAGCATTGGGTTATGTCAATGCATTACGCAAACGCGGATACGGTAACGATTCAGGTGCCATTTCATCAAGTCAGTTAACTACCGATTTCTTATTGGATGAACGTTCTCGTGAATTGTATTGGGAAGGAACCCGCCGTACAGACTTAGTTCGCTACGGATTATATACTTCCGGAACTTATCGTTGGCCTTATAAAGGTGGAGTATTGGAGGGTGTAGCAGTAGACGCAACACGCAATATATTCCCGATTCCGGTTACCGATCTGTCTGTGAACGGAAATTTAGAACAAAATCCTGGTTATTAATAATAATCTAATTAAGAATAGATATGAAACTATTAAAATATATACCGGTCGCTCTTATGGCTATGATGGCATTTGGATCTTGCGATAGCGATCTGGATAAAGTGACTTATAACGAGGCTGATGCGAAGGTCGGCTCGTTGAATGCAATTGAATCTTCGTATGTGCTGGAAGAGGAAAAAGCTGATACTGTTGTTGAAATATTCAAATGGGCAGCTTCTACTTTTGGATATGATGCGGCTGTTACTTATAAGCTGGTGGTTGATCTTTCAGGAAAGAATTTTGAAAACAGGAGAGTAATTGCATCTGTAATTGGTAAAACGGAATCTGCTATAACTCACCGTGAATTAAATGATATTTTAACGGGAATGGATTCTATTTATCATATCGGATATGGTAATGAGGCATCTTATGATATACGTATTGAGGCATCTATAGGTGATGTTGTAACTCCATTATATACTAATGTAGTTACTGCTAAGTTCACTACATATTATCCATCAACAAAACCTGTAGTATATATTGTGGGTAATGGTATAAAGGATGTCCCGGAATGGAGCAATGATGCCGCTGCAATAGGAAATGGCCTTCAGCTATTCTTCTCAGATACAAGTGCTAAAACTTCGTTGGTGTATACCTACACCGGATATTTCCTCGCAGGCAAAGCTTTGAAGTTTCCTATCAAGGCAGGCGATTGGAATACAGGTTATGCTGCAGATGGCGATATATTGAAACCTAATAATGATGGGGTTGATTATACAATTCCGGTAACTCCTGACGGTTTATATACACTGGAGATAGATACTAAAGCTCTTACAATAAAGATGACACCATATACAGGAGCCGTGAACACATATACTACAATTGGTATAGTGGGGGATGGCGCCAATGGATGGCCTGGTGATGACAACATCACTGATATAGC
>JAISES010000123.1 GCA_031263965.1 Prevotella sp.
ATATTGACGTATTTATTAAGAAAAAGTCTGAATTTTTGAAAAAAGAACTTAGCCTGACAGATGCCGAGGCGGAAGTATTTATTCCGTTGGAAGCCGAACTTTCGAAGAAGATATACGAAGCGAACCACGATCTACGTAAGGAATGGCGTGAGTTGATATTTAAACCGGCATACAAAACCAAAGCGGAAAAAGAGCGTATTACCTATTTAACTTTGGAAAGGGAAAGAAGAGAAGCGGTACTACGGGCCGAGTACTTCAAGAAGTTTGCAACGGTATTGTCTACTGAAAGAATAAATAAGTATCGGAAAGCCGATGATAAATATAGAAAAGAAATGTTGATGGATTATAACTATTAGAAGGAGGAATCATATATGAAATTAAAAAATATCCTGTTTTTGCCGCTATTGTTTAGCTTCGTTTTTTCTGTAGCGGCCCAGGAGAACCGGAAGGGAGGAGGATTCGATATTGACGCATTTATTAAGAAAAAGTCTGAGTACCTGAAAAAGGAACTTAACCTGACAGATGCTGAAGCGAAAGCGTTTATTCCGTTGGAAGCCGAGTTTTCGAAGAAAAAATTCGAGGTGAACCGCGATGCACGCAAGGAAACACGTGAATTGAAAAAGAAACAGAACAAGACCGATGCGGATTATAAGCGAATCGTTCAACTGGACCTTCAATCGGAACGAAAAGAATCGGAGTTGCAGATAGAGTATTTCAGAAAGTTTGCAACTGTCTTGCCGGCAGAAAAGTTAGAAAAGTACAGATCGGCCGATATAAAATATAAAGAAGAAGCATTGAAGCGCCACCAAGAGAAGAAATACCAGCTGAGAGAAAAACTTGATTAAATTCAAAAAAAATGACATAAAGTTTGATTTATTGCAAATAATGCATACTTTTGTTTCATAGAATAATTTTATATGAATAACAAAGCACATCATTATCATTTTTATTACTGCCAAAAGGTAAGTAGCATATATTGATGTGATGTCTGCAAAATATATAGTGAGAGCTTACCGGAATGGTAGGCTCTTATTTTTTTTATAATATAAAACGGATATAATGGTATTAAGAATTGCAGTACAATCGAAAGGCCGGTTATTTGAAGAAACAATGGAGCTGCTTCAGGAAGCAGGTATAAAACTAAATAACATTAAACGGACACTCCTTATTCCGGCGAAAGATTTTCCGGTAGAAATACTCTTCTTGCGTGACGACGACATTCCCCAAGCAGTAGCAACAGGCGTAGCCGATATAGGGATAGTCGGAGAAAATGAATTTGTAGAAAAAGACGAAAATGCAGACATCGTTAAACGGCTGGGCTTTAGCAAATGCCGCCTGTCTCTGGCCATACCAAAAGATGAAGACTATCGGGATGTAAAATGGTTTGAAGGGAAAAAGATAGCCACCTCCTACCCTTTCATATTAAAAAAATACCTGAAAAAACAGAATATCAATTCGGAAATACATATTATTTCAGGATCTGTAGAAATATCGCCAAGCATAGGATTGTCCGATGCCATCTTCGACATCGTCAGCTCAGGCGGAACACTTGTCAGCAACCGCCTGAAGGAAGTAGAAGTCGTCATGCGTTCGGAAGCTTTATTAATTGCAGCGAGAAATATATCCCAAGAGAAAAAAGATATTCTTGATGAATTGATATTCAGGATAGAGGCCGTACAAAATGCAGAAGGCAAAAAATACGTACTCTTGAATGCGCCGGAAAACAAGCTAAACGAAATATTCGGTATCCTGCCCGGAATGCGCAGTCCTACCGTTACACCGTTGGCGACAAAAGGCTGGTGTTCGGTACAGTCGGTTGTAGAAGACAAGCGTTTTTGGGAAGTTATCAACAAACTGAAAGGATTGGGTGCAGAAGGGATACTCGTACTGCCAATCGAAAAAATGATATTATGATACAGGTTTTAGACGATATTGTTTTAAATCCTCTCTCTGAAAAGGATATTCCCGACATATTCAACACCCTGAATAATGAACGGGAATATATGCGAGTGTGGTTGCCTTTTGTAGATTACACTCACGAGATAGATGATACCAGAAACTTCGTAACTTCGGCGCTGCAAATGGAAGACAAGCAATTCGCGATCTCTTATCAAGGCAAATTTGTCGGTCTGGTAGGATTTAAAAATACCGATTCAGCCAATAAGAAAACGGAAATAGGATATTGGTTGTCTCAACATGCACAAAGGAAGGGTATTATGGTACATTCTGTTTTGAAACTCATAGAATACGCATTCGGTGAAATGGGTATGAACCGGATACAAATAAAAGTCGCGGTAGACAATCATCGAAGTAAACAGATACCCGAAAAATTAGGCTTCTTTCTCGAAGGAGTAGAACGTGACGGAGAGCTACTTGTGGACAATGTTTATACAGATATTAATGTATATAGCTTGCTTAAAAAAGAATTCAAAGACAAATCATGCAAATCATAAAATATCCCGAACGGTCGGAATGGACGAAAATACTGGCTCGTCCTGTATTCGACACATCATCGCTTAACAATACGGTAAGCGCCGTATTAAACGACATTAAGAGCGGAGGCGATAAAGCGGTATTGGAATACGAAGAAAAATTCGATAAAGTCAGGTTATCTTCCCTTACTGTCAACCCGAAAGAAATAGATGAAGCCGATGCGCTCGTCTCTGAAGAACTGAAAGCCGCGATTCGACAAGCAAAAAAGAATATCGAAACATTCCATCGCAGCCAGATATTTGAAACAAAGAAAATAGAAACAACCCCGGGTGTCACATGTTGGCAAAAAGCCGTCGCAATAGAAAAAATCGGCTTGTATATCCCGGGAGGTACAGCTCCTTTATTCTCTACAGTATTGATGCTTGCCATTCCCGCCAAAATAGCAGGATGTAATGAAATTATACTATGTTCTCCTCCTAATAGAGAAGGGAAAATACATCCTGCTATCCTTTACACGGCAAAAGAAGCCGGAGTAAATAAAATATTCAAAGCCGGAGGTATACAAGCTATCGGAGCAATGGCTTACGGCACTGAATCGATACCCAAGGTCTATAAAATATTCGGGCCGGGAAACCAATATGTAATGGCGGCTAAGCAATTAGTAAGCCTTAAAGACGTAGCTATCGATATGCCGGCCGGGCCATCGGAGGTACAGGTTATTGCCGATGATACCGCAAATCCGGCCTTCGTCGCTGCCGACCTTTTATCACAGGCTGAGCACGGAGCCGACAGCCAGGTAATATTGACCACAACAAGCGAGGCCTTTATTTCGAAAGTTTCTCTGGAAACAGGGCTTCAATTAGCAAAGCTTCCTCGTCGCGATACAGCAGAAAAAGCTCTCCAAAACAGCAAGTTGATTTTATTGAAAGATAAGCAAGAGGTTATAGATATTACGAATCTGTATGCTCCCGAACATTTGATTATCGAAACTTCGCACTATATGGACATTGCTGATAAAACAATCAATGCAGGATCTGTTTTCCTTGGGCATTACACCCCTGAAAGCGCGGGAGATTACGCATCCGGAACAAATCACACCTTGCCTACGAACGGTTATGCGACAGCATATAGTGGAGTCAATCTGGATAGCTTTATCAAAAAGATCACTTTTCAGGAAATAACCGGAGAGGGAATACAAAACCTCGGACCGACTATTGAGATTATGGCAGAAAATGAAGAGTTGTTTGCTCACAAAAATGCAGTAACTTTGAGGCTAAAAAAATAAAGGCATGATAAAATATATTTGCTTATTCACATTAATTCTGCTTGCAGGTTGTTCGCCTAAAACCTTAAAAACAGGGCGATATAAAGGTTCGGATAAAATCGTATACGAAAAAATGTTTATGGGCAAGCTTGAAGTCGAAGACAAGAATACCATCGATGAGATTGTAAACCTATTAGGCACAGCAAAGAAAGGCCCTTCCAAGTTTATCGTAAAGGAGCAACTGTTTTTTATAAAGAACAATGATACATTGACAATACGTAAAAGTGAGACTTTTTTACAAAATGTAGACGGTTCTTTCCAATTGGATGAACAGACAGAAGAAAAGTTAATGAAATTGTTTGGTAAATGACAAATATCATATAGGATAAAACATTTAAAATTAGATATATATTATTAAATATAAATCCTAATGCATCCTCAAATAATAAAATACGGAAGTCCCGAATACGATGAGATGCTCGTTCTGCGAACTAAAATATTGCGTGAACCTTTGGGATTGACTTTCTCTCGGGAAGATCTGGAAAAAGACAAAGACGATTTCTTGCTTGCAATACGCCCGTCCGGCAATCAACGTATCGCAGCATGCTGCATACTCACCCCTCTGGACAATAAAACAGGAAAGCTCCGGCAAATGGCAGTAGACGATACAGTTCAAAAGTCAGGACTGGGTACGGCTATGCTTGCCTTTGCCGAATATGTGGCTGCAAAAGAAGGTTTTGAAAAAATAACTTTGCATGCCCGCAAAGTAGCTGCCGGCTTTTACAAAAAATACGATTACAAAATAGTCGGGGACGAATTTACAGAAGTAGGCATCCCCCACTATGAAATGGAAAAGGAAATTTAAACTATAAAAATATGAATAAAAGACTCTTATTGACATTATTGGCATTTACTATTTACACCGTAGTTTCGGCACAAGAACTTGGTACATATCAGAAATTAGACATCGGAATAAATGGCATTGGCATGTCATTAGAAGTCCCCGTTTCTGAAAAAATTGTGATAGAGCCGTATATAGGGGTAGGACCCAGCTACGACTTAAATGGGAATGGGGATGCCCTTGCCGATAAGATCGACTGGCATTGGGCGCTGTTAGAACCTAGTTTTCACGGAGCTGTTTACGGGAAGTTTTTGTACAATAGGAGTAGCAGGGCAGAAAAGGGAAAATCGCTTCTATTCAATTCAGGGAATTTCATTGGAGCTAAGGTTAAATACATATCTAAATCCCTATCCGACCCTCAATTTTACTCAAACACGCTATTATTCAATCTAAATTGGGGAGGACAGCGAAATATAGGAAAACACTGGGCATATAGTTATTCTGTGGGAATAGGCTACGGCCGCAATCTTGACCAATCTTACGGACTATTCTATCCCGCATTCGATATTAAAATTACTTATGTACTCCCTTTTTTTAGCAAAGGGTCGAAATAGAAAATTAATTGAAAATGGGAAACGGGAAAAAACAAGTACAGGAAACCGTCTGCCGGTCCGGGTAACAAATTGATAATTTTGAAAAGTATGCAAAATAAAAAAGTATTAGTGTTTCTGGCAAAGGCATTTGAGACTATGGAATT
>JAISES010000172.1 GCA_031263965.1 Prevotella sp.
TTTTTAATATTAAAATTTAATAAAGATCAAACTTTTTATTTTTAACCTAAATAATTTTTCTTTTTATTTGTTGCGGTTTTTTAAAATATCACCACGACTCTACGGAAATCAGAAACACATGATGTACCAAAACCAGTAAGAACATATATTTTACATACGCAGACCCTAAGGAAGATATACCCGGCACCTGATCATTATAATCGTCAACGGTAAAGAACAGTTTCTGTAACGGACGACTGACAAATCCGATTAAAGTAGTAGCTGCGGCATTCAACCCGGGAGTATTACAAAAAAGGTCGATAGTGAACCCGATAAGAAATCCGAGAAAGGTAGCCAACCCTCTATTGCAACCTAAAGGAAGTTTCAGGACAAAATATATGTATACAAAAGGGATTCCATACCCAAAGAGAGAGATCCTGTTTAATATCAAAACTTGTAACAGAACAAGCATGATAAATAATGCAATATATCTTAATGTATTACTTCTGAGCATTTTTTATTTTCTCCTCCAGTTCTTTTCTCTCATCGTCCTTGATATTAATTAATTGGATGTTTTTCAAAGCGCCAAAATCTGTAGATAATTTTACTTTTATAGTGTAAAAGTTATCGTTTGTTTCGCTTTCAAAATCTTCTACAGTTCCCACAAAAATACCTTCCGGAAAAATATCGGAAAATCCACTCGTTACAATTGTATCCCCTTTTTCAACTTTTTCATATTTGGGATATTCCGTCAGGCTTACATAGCGGGGATCACCAGCCTCCCAGATAAGCGTGCCGGCTGTATTTGAACTTAATATCTTACAGCTAAAGCGGCTGTTTGGATTCAGCACGGACTGGATAACAGCATAATTATCGGTAACATCCCTGACAACACCGACTATTCCCTGGGGAGAAATAGCTCCCATGTCATTTTTAACCCCACTGTTTTTGCCCTTGTTTACAATTATAAAATTATATACCTGGGAAATACTATTGCTTTCGACTCTGGCCGTAATATACTCCTGAGAGTTTTTATTTTCCAGCGAATCATTTAGATAAGCCGTTGTTCTAAGAGAATCCTTTTCAATGCTGTATAAATAATCCTGAAGTCTTTTTACCTGGGATTGTAATTCTCCATTTTTCTTCAACAACTCTTCGTTTTCTGTTCTTAATCCAAAATAAGAGAGAATACCGCCGGATACGGCATGAATTCTTCCTGTGATTTCATTGGAAGAGTTGAAGTATATACTCTTTTGAAAAGAGTTAGTGCTGAAGATAAAATAAAAACAGATTATTTCAAGAAATATGAAAACAAACCATGAACTGTTTTTTAACAAAAAATTTATCAGGTTACGCATTATCTCATCTGCGATTTAAATTAACCATACTGAAAAACTGTTTAAATTTTAGCGAAAAATATTATTACAGGATTTGCTATAAAATTTAAACAGTTTCTAATATATATAGTTTACAATAAATAATTTCACAAATCATAATTGTATTTTGTTGATATACAAAATCTTGAAATATGAAATCTTGAAATAGAATTTATATAAATTCCGTCATAAGTTTAATTAACTGAATGGAATTATCTCATCAGGAAGTTAAACTTCTCTATATTCTTCAGCGCAATACCGGTTCCTTTAGCTACTGCGTGAAGCGGATCTTCGGCCACATGAAAAGGTATACCTATCCTATCGTAGAATCGTTTGCTTAATCCTCTCAGTAAAGCGCCGCCGCCGGTCAGGTATATACCGTTGCGTACGATGTCGGCATATAATTCCGGTGGCGTTTGTTCCAAAGCGCTCAGTATAGCCGAGTCCATTTTCGACAATGACTTATCAAGGCAATGGGCCATTTCCTGATAAGAAATAGGAATATCCATTGGTAATGACGTCATTCTATTAGGGCCATGTACTATAAAGTCCTCCGGAATATCATCCTCCGGTAATTCGGTGAGAGCCGCGCCTACTGCTATTTTTATATTTTCAGCAGTACGTTCGCCTACCTTTATATTGTGTTGGCGACCCATATATTCCTGTATATCTTCAGTCAGGTCATCTCCCGCTATCTTTATAGACTTGTTAGAGACAATACCGCCTAACGATATAACGGCAATCTCAGTAGTGCCTCCGCCTATATCAACGATCATATTGCCTTCGGGAACCTGTACGTCGAGGCCAATGCCTAAGGCCGCAGCCATAGGTTCGTATATCATGTATACATCGCGTCCGCCGGCGTGTTCGGCTGAGTCGCGTATTGCGCGGGTTTCCACCTCTGTACTGCCGGATGGTATACAGATAACAATTCGCAATGACGGAGAAAACAAACGGCTTTTGTTGTTGAACATCTTTATCAATCCGCGAATCATCTGTTCGGCCGAAGTAAAGTCTGCTATCACGCCATCTTTCAGCGGACGCACCGTACGAATATCTTCGTGAGTTTTCCCATGCATCTGGCGTGCCTGTTCCCCTACAGCTATTACTTTGCCTGTTTTCCGTTCCAAGGCCACCACGGAAGGCTGATCTACGACAATCTTGTCGTGATGTATTATGATAGTATTGGCAGTGCCAAGGTCCATCGCTATTTCCTGAGTAAAAGAGAATAATCCCATATCCGACTGTTATATTATGTATTTAGTTATTTACAAATTAATATCAATGCTTAAAGTGGCGTACACCTGTCATTACCATGGATATATTGTGTCTGTTACAATATTCGACAGACAGGTTATCCTTAATTGACCCACCCGGTTGTACAACGGCCGTAATACCTGCATTACCGGCTATTTCAACACAGTCCGGAAACGGGAAAAAAGCATCCGATGCCATAACCGCTCCCTTGAGGTCGAAACCAAACTCAGTTGCTTTCTCTATGGCTTGTTTCAATGCGTCCACCCGGGATGTCTGACCTGTACCACCTGCACACAACTGCTTATTTTTTACAAAGATAATGGCATTTGATTTTGTATGTTTTACCAATTTATTAGCAAAGAGCAGGTCTTCTTCTTCTGTTCCTTGCAAAGGCCTGCCGGTAACTAATTTCAAATCGGTTGCCGACTGTATGCTCAAATCCTTATCTTGTACCAAAACACCATTCAACAATGAGCGAAATTGCTTATCGCCGGCTAATTGTTGTTTTTGCACTAAGATAATACGATTTTTCTTTTGTTCCAATACTTGGAGCGCTTCTTTATCATATCCGGGTGCGATTATTATTTCAAAAAAGATAGAATTGATCTCTTCGGCCGCGTCTTTATCAATTTTCCTGTTACTTATAATGATTCCGCCAAAAGCCGAAACAGGATCGCCGGCCAAAGCATCTTTCCATGCCCCGGCAACTGTAGGCCTCGAAGCTATGCCGCAAGCATTATTATGTTTTAGTATAGCTACTGTTGTTTCATCAAATTCACTTATCAAACTTACGGCAGCTTCGATATCGAGCAAATTATTATAAGAGATTTCACGGCCATGCAATTGATCGAACATCGCTCCGAAATCACCATAGAAAGTACCTTTCTGGTGAGGATTTTCGCCATAGCGAAGCGCCATAGCATTATCTTCGGCATGACGGAACGCGGAACCGTCGTTGTTATCCATATAATTGAATATGGCCGAATCATAAGAAGAGGAGACTGCAAATGCTTCTTTTGCAAAGAATTTCCTGTCTGATATTTCCGATACGCCGCTTTTTTCGTCCAACAAATTCATCAATGGCTGATATTGCTGCTTGGAGGCAACGATTATTACATCTTTGAAATTTTTGGCGGCAGCGCGAATCAAGGAAATGCCTCCTATATCTATTTTCTCAATAATATCTTCCTCGCTTGCACCTGAAACCACAGTTTCTTCAAAAGGATAGAGATCTACTATAACCAAATCTATTTCGTGTATGTCGTACGCTTTTATTTGCTTTATATCTTCGGGAAGTTCCCTGCGGCAAAGAATACCCCCGAATATTTTGGGGTGAAGTGTTTTAACCCGCCCCCCCAGGATAGAGGGATAACCTGTCGCGTCCTCCACTGCTTCGCAGGGAAAACCCAATGATTCGATAAAACTCCGCGTTCCGCCGGTTGATATGAATTTAACCCCGGAACTATTTAATTTCTTTAAGATATCATCCAGTCCATCTTTATGATAAACTGAAACCAATGCTGTTTTAATTCTTTTTTCTGAAGACATGATATGTTAATTATCCGACTTTTTTTTAAGGAAACAAAGTTATAAAAACTATTATTATAGCAGGCCGTTTTTTTAGAAACTGTTTGAATTTTTAGCGAAAAATATTATGAAGTCATCTTGACTTTATATAATTCAGCACTTTTGTCATCCTGAGGAACGAAGAATCTGTATTTTCAGGAGATATTTGCTTCGCCTTCGTTTCAGCGATTTGCAATTCACTCCGTTCAAAATGACAAAGAGGGTATTTACAAAAAACAGTAGCAAAGCAATTTCTCTCGTCATTGCGAGGGTTTACCCGAAGCAATCTATCTGTATTTTTTCGGGCAGTCACAAAGGACTGCCCCTACCGCCAACCGGCCATTTTCCGGATTGCTTCGCCTCTGGCTCCGCTTCGCTATGCCGATCGTTGTTTCAGGCTCGCAATGACGAGGGGAACAGAACATATTTTTTACTTAAATAGTGTCTGTCTATAAAGTCCCGTTTTTTCAGTTTTTATTGTTACCTTGCCGAGGTGATTTTTGCCAGTTTCATGTCAATCTCATCAAAAACCGGAAGATAGACTAACCCCGCCA
>JAISES010000228.1 GCA_031263965.1 Prevotella sp.
GTTCCGGGTTTTAGGATAACCTACGCTTATTCCGTTTGCATATATGTATTTCTGTTTTTCCAATTAGTTGAAATATTGAATTTTTTTCTGATTCAGAATAACATATATAATTACAGGCGCACCAAAAAGAGGAGTTATTGCATTTAGCGGCAATACCCCCGCCGCACCGGGCAATACACAAACAAGATTACATAGCAAAGCCATAGTCGCGCCGATCAATATAGTTACAGGAAGCAGCGGTTTATGGTTGGATGTGCCTATCAATAAGCGAGCTATGTGGGGAACAGCTAAACCGATAAAAGCTACCGGGCCGCAAAATGCACATGTAATAGCCGTTAACAATCCGGCACATAGCAGTAACAAAAAACGTATAAGTTTTATATTGACGCCCAAATTAGCAGCATATCGATCTCCCAACAACAAGGCATTCAAAGGTTTGATTAATAGAACCGACATGAAAAGCCCCAAACTTATAATACTGCAATAAAAAGGAAGTTGAGCAAAAGATACTCCTGAAAAATTTCCCATTCCCCACATCATAAAAGAATACGCACTTTCGTTTGTACTCCAGAATTTGAGAACAGATATTACAGAGGAGGTAAGATAGCCGACCATGATTCCTATTATGAGCAGCATTATATTGTTTTTGATGACAGATGCAAACCCCATGATAACCACAAGGATAAGGGATGCGCCAAGAAACGCACCTAAAACAATACTCATCGAATAAGGCAAATCGAATCCTCCCACCGAGCCTATGTTATTGCCAATAAGCAGGATAACAAAAGCTACGCCCAAGTTAGCGCCGGCACTGATACCCAAAATACCGGAATCGGCCAACGGATTTCGGAATGCCGTTTGCAATAATAAGCCCGATACGGCAAGAGCTCCGCCTGTAAATAATGCAGTCGCGGCCTGGGGCAGACGGGACTCTAATATAATATGTGTCCAAGCTTGTTTTTCAACTTCATTTCCTTGCAATATTTGGATGATAGCCTGCACGGGGATCGATACAGACCCAAGAAACAGATTTAAAATAAAGAAAACGATTATTCCTGCCGAAAATAAAAGACTATATGCCAGCCCTTTTGTCATGTCACAAGTATTTAGAAAAAGAGGGAGTGTCGAAAGTTCTTTTGACACACCCTCATAACATTTTTTAGTATAGAACTTTATATTTATCTCCGGTTTCTTTGACTACCTCCCTGTAAAATTCTTTTGGATAACCGGGGCGTTGCGGATATATAGGTTCCCCCAGTTTTCCTTTTACAAACACTCCGTTTTCTTCTTTCTTTATTCCGCCGTCCATATATTTAACGATCAAAAATTCTCCCAGCTTTTTCCATTTCTCAAATGCATATTGTGCCTGGGACTGGCTATATGCTGTCAGGTATTGAACAGCCTTTTCGGGAGACTGGTTATATAGCGCTAATGCTTCTGTTTCTGCCGCATCCTGTTCTTTTAAAAATTTTGCTTCCAATTCTAACTGTAATTTTCTAAGATCCGCATGCATGGAATCATACCTGCTGTAAACCATATTAGATACCCAGTTGTGAATCCAAAAACCGGAAGTCCATGAGAAATTATACATGTCGCCGTTACCTTCGCGATAACATTCAGGTGTTTGTGTTATAGAGCAATACATCGGTGTAAACACAGTTTGGGCAGCATCGTCCGTTCCAAACCAAATAATACCGCCTATCGGGTTTGGCAACCATGAGCGCATTTGTGTAACGAAAACAAAAGCTGTTTGTTGAGTAGCAATCGGACGCTCATTGCAATACTTTACGGAATCGGATTCCCAAGCCAGAGGAGCCCAGCGGTAAGGGGATTTGAAAGGGCCTGCGCCAACATCGTTCGTCCAATCCAAAGCTGTACCTTCATAATGGTCCCTCATCATTTCCTTCAGGTCTGTTAACGACAATTTTCTATCCGGCCTGATGTATAAAGGCATGGGCTCTTGTGTTTTACCTTGTGCATAGGTAACAAATCCAGCCATATCTTTATTGTAGCGATTGAAAAAACTCCACACGCGGGCTTCACAATAACGTTGTCCTCCAAAATCCAAAGGATTATATGCTATGGCAAAACTGAAATTTTCATCTTTACCTTTATAATATCCTTTTTCTTTAGCGAAAGAAATTACGTCTTTAGCGTAAAGGCAGTTTTCAGGGTCATTCAGCGGAAATTGCTGTATCCGTGACTGATTGGCATGAGCCGATATACAGTCGTCGGGTATACGCACAGCAACCCATACAGCGCCTTTGTTAGCTTTGCCTTTGCCTATCATCTCCAATATCCAGATCTCATCAGGATCACCGATAGAAAAAGATTCGCCACCGCTGTTATATCCATATTCGGCAACAAGATCTGTCATTATCTTTATAGCTTCTCTTGCCGTTTTAGCTCTTTGTAATGTTATATAGATAAGGCTGCCATAGTCAATTTTACCTTCCGGATTAACAAGCTCTTCCCTGCCGCCAAAGGTTGTTTCTCCTATCGACAACTGATGTTCGTTGATATTTCCTACAACATTATATGTCTGTTCTGCCTGAGCTATATCTCCCAGATATTTAAATTTACCGCTATCCCATTCATAAACATTCATCATACTGCCTTTAGGCCACTGCCGCGCCGGCCAATGGTACAATTCACCATACAAAGCATATGAGTCTGCCGAATAAGTGATCATCGTAGACCCGTCAACAGATGCTTTTTTCCCAACCAATAAATTTGTGCACGCAAATACGTGAATCTCGCAGAGTATGCATAACAACAGAAATAAGGATATTTTCTTCATAAAGGATTTTTTTTAGATTCAAATGTAAAGATACTTTATTATTTGTAAAAAATAAAGCATCTGAATAAATATACATATGTGAAATGAATTTTGATAAACAAATGAATATAAATAAGAATTTACAGATGTATACGAATAGCTTTATTGCAACGTTGTAACAAATGTATTTCGCTATAAATACCACACATCACATATGTATCCAGTTTGTAATATGGTTTTGTAAATAGATTTTTCATGTCCAAATATTTAATATCATATTGTTTATAATCAGTTAT
>JAISES010000251.1 GCA_031263965.1 Prevotella sp.
AAACAATTTGTTATTAGTTGCTTAACTTCATGCTCTCCAGAAGATTGTTGGCCAGCCGGCTCGCTCCTATACGGAAGAACTCATTCGTCATATATTCTTCGCCTAAAACCTCTTTTACTACCGTATAGTATTTGACTGCATCTTCGGTGGTAACAATACCTCCAGATGCTTTGAAGCCTGCTTTTCGTCCGGTTTTAGCTTCGTATTCCTTGATAGCCGTACACATTACATAAGCAGCTTCGAGTGAAGCGCCTTCATACACTTTTCCGGTCGATGTCTTTAAGAAATCAGCGCCCGAGTACAAAGAAAGGACGGAAGCCTTCATAATATTTGAGGCCGTTTTCAATGCCCCTGTTTCTAAAATAACTTTCAGGTGTGCATCGCGGCAGGCATGTTTTATCTCATCTATTTCCTCACATAGTTCTTCGTAGCTTTCTTCGAGGAATAATCCCAGATTAAGCACGATATCTATCTCGTTCGCGCCATTTGCTACGGCAAGGGCGATTTCTGCTACCTTCACCTCAGGAAATGTTTGAGAAGAAGGGAACCCTGCTGCAACAGCCGCGATTTTCACATCGGCAGTAAGAGCTTCTTTTACGGTTTCTACAAAGTTGGGGAAAACGCATATAGCCGCTACATTCGGAATCTCCGAAGCTCCGTCCATATGGTTTACTTTCTCCGTAAATTTCCAGATATCTTCGCGGGTGTCTGTTGTGCCCAGCGAAGTAAGGTCTATGCACGAATATATGCACTTGTACACTTCGCTGTTATTGTTACGGTCAAATTTTTTACTGATTATTTCGTTTACCTTCTCTGTTATATCAGCGTCATTCAGGTTTGTCCTGTACTTTTTCAGTGTCTCGGCGTACTTATTTACTTCTCCCATTTTACTTTAATTTTTTATTGTTTATATGTCTGTCTTTATCTCGGTTTGTTTTTTTCTCCATATTTTTCTTGAAAGCTTCGGTCAGATCCACTCCTGTCTGATTGGCCAGGCTTATCAAAACCCAAAGGACATCAGCCATTTCGTCACCAAGATTTTTGTCCTGATCCGACTTCTTAAAAGATTGGTCTCCATATGTACGGGCCATAATACGGGCCAATTCTCCCACCTCTTCGGTAAGGATTGTCATATTGGTAAGCTCGCTGAAATAGCGGACTCCGATTGTTTTTATCCAATTATCGACTTCTTTTTGTGCTTCTTGTATAGTCATTTTTTATTCTTTTACTTTCGAGTCTATCCAAATGGTAACAGGCCCGTCGTTTATAAGCCCTACTTCCATATCGGCCCCGAATTCTCCGGTTTGTACCGGTTTTCCCGTTTTACTGCTCAAAACATAGCAAAATTCTTCATAGAGAGGAATAGATATGCCGGGTTTAGCTGCTTTGATGTATGAAGGACGGTTGCCTTTTTTGGTAGAGGCATGCAGTGTAAACTGCGATACCACCAACATTTCGGCATTTGTTTCTATTGCCGATTTATTCATTACGCCGTTTTCGTCGTCAAATATACGCAAATTTACGATCTTATTTGTAAGCCACTCTATATCTTCTTTATTGTCAGCCTCTTCTATTCCCACAAAGATAAGGATTCCTTTGCCTATCTTCGATTTTATATTGTCATCTATTGTAACAGACGCTTTGGTTACACGTTGTACAAGTATCCTCATAATTTCTGTCCGGTCGGTTTCGGGGCATAAAGGTATGAATTGTAATCAGTATCAAAAAATGAAATGTCATTAAAATGAATTAACTTTGTGTCTTTCAAATTTGAAACAATGAAAAGAACAGAAATTGCCAG
This sequence comes from Prevotella sp., assembly GCA_031263965.1. Taxonomy (GTDB): domain Bacteria; phylum Bacteroidota; class Bacteroidia; order Bacteroidales; family Dysgonomonadaceae; genus Dysgonomonas. Next base: position 1,802 of record JAISES010000251.1, read on the forward strand.
TTTAGGAGAATTTGGCCTGATAGACCATCTGACAAAAAATATAGAGATCAGAAACCCGGGTACACGGAAAGGCATAGGAGATGATGCAGCCGTTTTATCTTATGAAAATAAGAAAACACTTGTTACTACCGACTTGCTGCTCGAAGGGATCCATTTCGACCTGATGTATAGTCCTTTGAAGCACCTAGGATATAAATCGGCTGTCGTTAATTTCTCAGATATCTATGCCATGAACGGGCAGCCAAAACAGGTTACAGTTTCGTTAGGTATATCGAAACGTTTTTCTGTGGAGGACTTGGAGTTGTTTTATGACGGACTGTCCCTTGCTTGCCAGGAATATGGGGTCGATATTGTCGGGGGAGACACATCGGCTTCGCTTACAGGTTTGGCTATCAGCATTACCTGTATTGGTGAAGGAGAGGAAGGTGCAATAGTTTACCGTAACGGAGCAAAAGAAACTGATTTGATCTGTGTGTCGGGTGATCTGGGCGCTGCCTTTATGGGGCTTCAATTGCTTGAACGCGAGAAAGCTGTTTATGACGGAAAAACCGGTTTCCAGCCGGATTTCACAGGAAAAGAGTATCTGCTTGAGCGTCAGTTGAAACCCGAAGCCCGCAAAGATATTATCAAAGCATTAGCAGAAGAGGGGATAGTTCCTACTTCCATGATCGATATTTCGGATGGGTTGTCTTCCGAATTAAAGCATATTTGCAAACAAAGTAGAGCCGGATGCCATATTTATGAAGAGCGGCTACCGGTCGACTACCAGACGGCAATGATGGCTGAGCAGTTCAATATGAACGTTACGACTGTAGCCCTTAACGGGGGGGAGGATTACGAACTGCTGTTCACTGTTCCATTGTATATGCACGACAAGGTATCGAAGATAAAAGGTGTGCATGTGATAGGCCATATAACTAAAGAAGGCTCAGGATTGAATCTTGAGACGCGCGACAGAACAGAAATCGAGTTGAAAGCCCAGGGCTGGGATTCGGTAGAGAAAGAATAGATAATCAATTAAAGAACGATATAGGTATAATAACATTTTTGTATTTTTGTACCTCAAATATTTATCAACCACATAATATGGAAATTGCAAGTAAATATAATCCTGCCGAAGTAGAGGATAAATGGTATAAGTTCTGGATGGATAACGGTTTTTTTCATTCCGAACCTGATAGTCGCGAACCTTATACGATCGTTATTCCTCCGCCAAACGTCACAGGTGTCCTCCATATGGGGCACATGCTGAACAATACGATACAGGATATACTTGTGCGCCGCGCCCGTATGACGGGTAAAAATGCGTGCTGGGTACCCGGTACCGACCATGCGTCTATTGCGACGGAAGCAAAGGTGGTTGGAAAGCTCGCATCCGAAGGTATCAGGAAAACGGACCTAAGCCGTGAGAAATTCCTTGAGCATGCCTGGGAGTGGACTCACAAACATGGGGGAATTATCCTCGAACAGTTGAAAAAGCTTGGAGCCTCGTGTGACTGGGACAGGACATGTTTCACGATGGACGGGAAACGTTCCGAAAGTGTAATAAAAGTATTTGTCGATCTGTATAACAAAGGGCTTATTTATCGTGGATCAAGGATGGTTAATTGGGATCCAAAGGCCTTAACAACAATCTCGGATGAAGAGGTAATATATAAAGAAGAGCGGAGTAAATTATATTATCTGAAATATTATATTCAATTTGATAGCGATAATGAGTATATAATAATAGCCACTACCAGACCGGAGACTATATTGGGAGATACTGCGGTTTGTGTAAATCCAAATGATCCCCGATATACTCACTTGAAAGGGAAACAGGTACTTGTTCCTTTAATCAACAGACCAGTTGATGTAATAATGGATGACTATGTAGATATAGATTTTGGAACAGGATGTTTAAAAGTTACACCTGCTCATGATGAAAATGATTATGAATTAGGACAAAAGTATCGATTAAATATAATTGATATATTTGAGGGTAATGGATCTGTTAATAACAGTTATGTTGATGATCCACATACTATCTCAGAGGTTGCTAAATCATATATAGGCATGGATCGTTTTGACGTTCGTGAAAAAATAGTAAAAGATTTGGAAGAGGCCGGCTTGCTTGAAAAAGTTGAGGAGTACACTAATAAAGTAGGTTATTCGGAACGGACTGATGTTGTCATAGAACCTAAATTTTCTATGCAATGGTTCCTCAAAATGGAGCATCTGGCCAAGCCTGCATTGGAAGCCGTAGAAAACGATACGATCAGATTTCATCCTGCTAAGTTTAAAAATACTTACCGTCACTGGATGGAAAATATAAAGGACTGGAATATCAGCCGCCAGCTTTGGTGGGGGCATCAGATTCCGGCTTATTATATAGACGCCCCCCTCAGTCCCCCCGATGGAGGAAGTTGGGGTTATGTTGTAGCCGAAAACGAAGAAAAAGCCCGTGAGCTTGCTATTGCCAGATACCCATCCTTGGCAGAAGGAGACTTTACTTTACGTCAGGATGAGGATTGCCTTGATACCTGGTTCTCCTCATGGCTGTGGCCAATATCGGTTTTCGATGGCATCAACAATCCTGATAATGAGGATATAAAATACTATTATCCTACGAATGACCTGGTTACCGGGCCGGATATTATTTTCTTCTGGGTGGCCCGTATGATTATGTCGGGATACGAATATCGCGGAAAAGCATGTTTCAATAACGTTTACTTCACAGGTATTGTCCGTGATAAATTGGGGCGTAAAATGTCGAAGCAACTTGGCAATTCGCCTGATCCACTCGATTTGATAGAAAAATACGGCGCAGATGGTGTACGTATGGGATTGCTGCTTACAGCTCCTGCCGGAAACGATTTGCCGTTCGATGAAGGTCTTTGCGAACAAGGACGTAATTTCAATAATAAGATATGGAATGCTTTCCGTCTGGTGAAAGGATGGGAGGTTAGTGACGGTATAGAGCAACCCGAATCATCTAAAATCGCTATCC
>JAISES010000288.1 GCA_031263965.1 Prevotella sp.
CGGTAAAGCTGCAAAGACTCTTGCGCCGCCAAAAGGAAAGGGCTGGCGACACGCTGTCTTTCCAACGGTACGCCAGCCTGATAGTAAAGGTCATACAACCGGTTATAATCCCACGAGAAACGTCCGTTAGCCGTCCATATATCCGTTGTCAGCCAATCATGTATTATATAGGCGTTATAAATATCTTCGGAAATTTGCCTTGTCCATTTCAGGTTATTGTACATATTATGCCTTTTTTTACTGTATATTGTTCTCCAGCGATGTGAACTTTCCTGCGTGCGTATTCCTACAAGGCAGCAGGTTTTCCTTGCTTTTTTCAGCCGGTGATGCCATTGGGCGAAAAGGATATAAAATTCGGAGTCCCATATCTCAGGGCTATAAAACGGGAAGTCGGTTTTCCGGTAACAGAAATCCGGCATATCTCTGGTCCAGAATTCCCTGCAATCCTCATCCCATGGACGCCAGTATATCTGGCACATAGATGTGCAAGTGGTTACCTTAAACGGAGCGCATACACGATACACTTCAATAATATCTGAATTTGCCTGTAATACCCTGTCTACATATTTAATCGTTTCGCTGTACTGCACTTCATAATCCATATGGAAAACCCCGATCTTCCGTCTCAGGTTATTATCCCTGATGTATTGTATGCAAAGGTTAAGCATGACACCGCTGTCTTTGCCGCCGGAGAAAGAAACATAAATATTATCAAATTCATTAAACAGAAGCTCTATCCGTTGTATAGACAACTCATAAACATTCTTTTTCATTCTTGAAAGCTTTCATTTTAGCATACCTTTTCCAATAAAGCGAAACAGAAAAACCGTTTTTCTCAAAATCGGGAATATGTCGTGACTGTGTTACCGACTCCAACTCATATTCGGCTGTAAGTGTCGTGGTTATTTCTTTCAGCAGGGCTGAAAAAACGGTGCTGTCGTCACCCGTCACATAATAGTTGTTTATTTTCGCCTTGCCTTCTTCCAGTTTTACAGGCATAAAACCAAGTATATCGCCCTTATCCATGGCTACAAACCATAAATAGTCGGAAGATGTTTTGTAAGGGTAGTTCTGATTGTAGCCTAATACATCTTCGTTCATTACAAGGTGTGCTACTAAATAATATAGCTGTTGGTCTTCTCCTTCAAGTTTAATAATATCCATCTGATATTAAATAATGTAGAAACAATATTGTGGTATGCAAATTTACTGAAAATCCGTGTCACAGCCGGCTATCCGGTCTTTCTTTTTCCTGTCAGGTTAATTGCCCTGCCCTCCATGAAGTCATAAGTATCGAATACGGCTCACGTTATGAATTCATTATATCCTGTTACAAGGCATGATCTTACGGATCTGCGTTTTAAAAAACATGCGCTCACTACTTCCTGTATTCGCTGGGGGATACCCCCATATGTCGTTTGAAGTATTTCCCGAAAAAGGACTGTGAAGGAAAATTCAGTTCGTCGCTGATCTGCCGTATGGTCATGTTGGTGGACTTGATGAGAGCTTTGGCTTCCAGTATCACGCGGTTGTCAATCCATTCACTCGCGAAATAACCACTATTATCCTTTATCACCTTCGATAAATATTTGGGCGTAAGGCATAATCGGTCGGCATAAAAACAAACTTTGCGCTGTTCCCTGAAATTTTCCTGCACCAGGTTAAGGAACTTGCCCACAAGAATGCTTTGTTTAGACTGCCGCATATAGCCGGCGAATACGTTAGAACGGTAAGTCAGCAATGATAAAAACGCCAGTGTCAGGTGCTTTACCATTTCCTTGCGTATGGAAAGGTCATCTATGTTTTTTGTTTTTTCCAGCAAATTATAGTAATCCGTCACAGATTCAAGATCCGATTCGTCCAGCGGCAGGCAGGGATTGCCGGCAAAGGCAAGCTGTAAAGAGGCGCGTTTGCGCATGTTTTCCATCAGGTGATTGATAAACTGTTCGGACATGACAATAAACATGCCCGAAAAATCTTCGCTCATATATTCATGCTGTAAAATTTGCCCGCGGTTCAGCACGACAATGCAGGGCGCCTGTACAACGAATTTTTCCAGATTGACGCTCCCTTTCATATATCCTCTGCGGCAAAGGATAACAACCGATATGTTGATCTTGTAAGGGTACTCGGGAGCCGAATCCAACGCGAAACTGTCGAACAGGATGAAATCATTACCGATAGAATACACTTTATTCACGGCCACATTGTCCAACTCGGCTTTCCAGTTAAAAGGCATTATAATCTCTTTCATCGCGGTTTATTTCAATCTTATTTCCAGCAGGTTTTTTCAATCTTGTTACCACGCCGTAGGATGCGAAGGTAGTATAAAAAAGAGAAAATCAGTCCTATCGTCCAACATCCCCTCCCTTTTGACCTTTTAGAGATATTGCTTTCTCTACACCTTTGCGCAAATTTTTTTTAATTATCGTTATAATGAAAAATATTGGTTTTACGACAGGTATCGCGTTGGCGGTTTTTTTGATAACCGCCTGTTCAGATAAGAAAGCGACGGAACGCGAGGGGAAAGTGATCCCGGTAAAGGTGATGAATGTTACACTTTCAACTATGACAGCCGAACGCAATTACGTGGGGACGATCGAAGAGTCGTCGGGAATTTCA
>JAISES010000330.1 GCA_031263965.1 Prevotella sp.
CAGCGTATTTTTCCCTTTTTACTTTTGGTTTAGCCCGCTAAACCTGCAAGCAAAAAGAAAAAAATCCATCTGAAAATACCTATAAAAAAAATTTGCTATAAAATTCAAATAGTTTCTTAGAAACTGTTTAAATTTTAGCGAATATTTTGTTATATAGATTACGAAACTATTTAAATTTTAGCGAAAAATCCTATAAGTAATCAATAAAAATTAATGACGTGTTTACATACTCATTCCTCCCGTCATTGCGAACCGCTTGCGGTGAAGCACTCCGGAAATTGGGCGGTTAGCGGTAGGTGCAGTCCTTTGTGACTGCCCGAAAAGATACAGCCGGATTGCTTCGGGTAAACCCTCGCAATGACGGGAGAGAGAAAGTCAAAGCTGGCGCACAAAGCATTTTGGGTTCCTAAGGGCTGCTTGGGGCAAAAGGAACGCAAGCAATCTTCGATTGCGCGCAGAAGAAAGAATATATAAAAACGAACATATTTTTTTAACATAATCAAACCACTGACCGGTATTGTTCAATAAATAGCAACTTGAATTATACAGTTTAAGAATTCTGTTCTTCATTCATTTTCGATAGTTTTTAATTTGCCGTACCTACCGCATAAATACTTATTTTACATCCTTCACTTTTTAGAATTTCTTTGGCACAGGACTCGAGGGTCGAACCTGTGGTAATAACATCATCTACCAATAAGATATGCTTATTACCGAAAGTATCTCTATCTGACAAGGAGAAAATATTCTCTACATTTTTCCAACGGTCGAAACGGGAGTTCTTCGTTTGCGACGGGTTATTTACCGTACGGATTAATGTTTTTGAATCGACGGGAATCCCTGTTGCCTCCGATAGTCCTTCGCAAACTTTCAAAGACTGGTTGTAGCCTCTCTGTTTCTGCCGTTTAGGATGCAAAGGTACGGGAACCAGTATGTCGATACTCTTAATGAAATCGCTTCCTTTCAGATTCTCACCGCAAAGTATTCCCATGAAATTACCGATCCCGGCATTCCGTTTGTATTTCAGTTCGTGGATAATATGCTGTAAGCTCCCTCCTTTTATAAAATAGGCAAAAGCGGCAATATGTTCGAAGGGGATACGCCCTGCAAAGAACTGTTCAAGACGGTTGTCGGGTTGCAGGTGAAAATTTGTCCTGGGCAATGATGAAAGGCATTCCGTGCAGATGTGTTGTTCGCCCTCGATCAGCCTGTCGCCACAAACGACACACAGATCGGGAAAGAAAAGGCTCAGAAAATCACGGAATATATTCCTCATAATCACCTCCCATAAGCTTGTTTACACATTTGACCGTCAGATCCATCGCGAATCCCCTGCCTGAAGCAAAGCGGATAAGTTTTGTCTTTTTGTCGTAGTCGTTCTTCCCTTTAACAGACTTGATCTTAACAGAAAGTATGTGCATCAGCTGCTTTTCAAAGTCTTCTCCCGAAAATTCCTCCAGAACCGGACGGTAAACGGACTCGGGGATATTTCTCTTTCTCAGTTCGTAGACAATCTTAGTCCGTCCCCACTTGTTAAAGTTCAGCTTATCGTTGATGAAACTCCGTGCAAACCGGGTATCATCCAGGTATTTCTCTTTTTTAAGCCGGTCTATGATCCGTTTGATGGCTTCTCCGGAAAGTTCCCATGCCATAAGCTTTTTTCGCACGGCAAACTCCGATCGTTCTGCACGGGAACAATAAGCAGCAACACGGTTGAGGGCTTGGGGTTCGGAGAGCTTAGCCGCTCCTTGCCTCCCTGCAGAGGCGGAATCAGATTTGCTATGGTTACTCATATCCATTAGCCTTCTTGTTTTTGCAGTAAAGCCTTTACCATCCTGTCTTTTTTACTCAGATCCTGAAATATGGCTATATCAGTAAAGCCTTTTTTGTTCAGCATGTCCGCTACATCTGCTCCTTTGGCCTGATTGATTTCAAAATACAGCTTCCCTCCTGTATTGAGCAACCCTTTTGCAATACCGGCTATCCGTTTGTAAAATAGCAAAGGATCGTCATCCGGCACAAACAAAGCCTCATGCGGTTCATAGTCAATAACGTTCTGCTCCATCGACTCTTTTTCTTTTTCAAGAACGTATGGCGGATTGCTGACAATAATATCAAATTTCTTATCTTGCGGATAGCCGGACAATACGTCTACCCTTTTAAAGGCGATATTTACAGAATTTTCCTTACTGTTCAGCGCGGCCACATCCAAAGCCTTGCAGGATATATCCCATGCCGACACGTCGGCCTCTTTCATATGCTTTGCCAAAGCGATGGCAATAGCCCCGCTGCCGGTTCCTATATCCAGCACATGAAGGGCAGGCAGATCATTTTCTTTCAGAATCAATTCGACTAATTCTTCGGTTTCGGGCCTCGGGATCAGTACATTTCCGTTAACGTGAAAATGCAGGCCGAAAAATTCTGTTTCTCCCAGAATATATTGGACAGGCTCGTATTTTTTCAGTCGTTCGATAATAGAATCGATCTGTTGTCGCTGATCCGGCAGGAACTCCGTTTCTGTCAATAATGCCTGATGATAGGATTTTTGGGTTATATACTCTATCATAATGCGCGTAAATCCCGGAATTTCACTTTCGGGATAATACGCATACAATGATTCTTTAATGTGTGAAATCGCTTTCCGCATCGTTATTCTGTTTCCTCATCATATTTCTGGAACAGGAAATCGTTGTAAGGATAACGTTCAATGTGTATCTCTTTCACCCTGTTGTAAATTTTTTCTTTCAGTTCGTCTATATTGATCTTGTTTTTCGCCGAAATGAAGATGCAGTCGTTGTGCATCTTGTTCATCCACGAACGTTCCAGTTCTTCCAGAGAAATGTTTTCCTTTGTCACAGGCGTCAGATCGTCCTCGTCCTTTGGCTTATATGTAAATGCATCTACCTTGTTGAATATGAGTATAGTCGGTTTCTCTTTTTTGTCAATATCCAGTAAGGTGCTTTTCACTACCTCAATCTGTTCCTCAAAGTTGGGATGGGAGATATCCACCACATGTAACAGCAGGTCGGCCTCGCGTACTTCATCGAGTGTAGATTTGAACGACTCCACGAGGTGAGTCGGCAACTTACGGATAAATCCCACCGTGTCTGACAACAGGAAGGGCAGATTATAGATAATCACTTTCCGTACAGTCGTATCCAGTGTGGCAAAGAGTTTGTTTTCTGCAAAAACTTCCGATTTACTGAGCAGGTTCATCAGGGAGGATTTCCCTACGTTGGTGTATCCAACGAGGGCGACCCGTACCATTTTGCCCCGGTTCTTTCGTTGCGATGCCATTTGTTTATCGATGCTTTTCAGTTCCTCTTTCAGGAAAGCAATTTTATTCAGGATTATACGGCGGTCTGTTTCCAACTGGGTTTCACCCACACCACGCATCATCACGCCACCACCCCGTTGACGGTCCAAGTGAGTCCACAGACGGGTCAAACGCGGCAGCAGATACTGGTATTGCGCCAGTTCGACCTGTGTTTTTGCATAGGCTGTCTGTGCACGCATGGCAAAAATATCGAGGATAAGGCTCGTACGGTCAAGGATCTTTACCTGCAACTCTTTTTCTATATTTCGTATTTGCTTAGGGGACAACTCATCGTCGAAAATAACAAGGCCTATCTCGTTATCCTCCATATATTGTTTTATCTCCTGCAATCTTCCCGTTCCAACAAAAGTGACCGGATTGGGCTTGTCCAATTTCTGGGTAAAGTTTTTAACCGGCACAATACTTGCCGTTTCAGCCAGAAAAGCCAGTTCGGCGAGGTATTCTTTTACCTGGTCTTCTGTCTGGTATTGTGTAATAAGCCCCACAAGAACGGCTTGTTCGTTTTTTGATTCCGATATAATAAAGTCTTTCATATAATTTGTTTAAGAGTTAGACCACCTCACCCAACTCCATCCAACAGAGGGGACAAATACCCTCTCCTGTTGGAGGCAGGGCTGTTAAGTTCTGATTTTAAACACAGAGTAAGAGGAGTTCTTTATTTCATTATTTTTCAGGATAATATGAAATACTGTTTTCAGATAAAAATAAAAAACTATTCTTTAATAAAAATTCTTTTAAACTCCTTTTACTCTGTGTTTTATTATAATCGAACCATATAGAACTTAACAGCCCTGCCTGTTGGAGGGGTTGGGTTGAGGTGTATAAAAAAAAGCCTGCCTTTGTATAGACAGACTCTCCAATATCTTCGTTCGAAAAAGAGTATTAAGCTTTTGTATTAACTCTCTTTTCTTTGATTCTCGCTTTTTTACCTGTAAGACCGCGAAGGTAATACAATTTAGCGCGACGAACTTTACCCACTTTGTTTACAGTGATACTGTCAATAAATGGAGATTCGACAGGAAAAATTCTTTCTACACCAATGTTATCGGACATTTTACGAACCGTGAAACGTTTTTTGTTCAGATGTCCGGAAATTTTGATAACTACACCGCGATACTGCTGTACACGTTCTTTGTTGCCTTCTTTGATACGGTATGCAACAGTCACTGTATCGCCACTTTTAAACCGAGGAAACTCTTTTCCTGTAGCGAATGCTTCTTCTGCAACTTTAATTAAGTCCATGATTATATGATGGTTTTGTTGTTAAAATACGCAATATGCACGAGCTTCTCCCGTCAGAGATTACGCAAAGCGGATGCAAAGATAAATATATTTCCGGAATAACCAAAGGGTCAAGCCCTTAATATTTTCTAACTGATATTGCGCAAGACCGGAACAAATTCTCATACAGTTAACAAGATACGAGTTACGAGTTACGAAATTCTTCATTTTTCATTCTTCATTTTTTTTCTTTCTTCTGCGCGCAATCGAAGATTGCTCGCGTTCCTTTTGCCCCAAGTAGCAAAAGGAACCAAAAATGCTTGAGCGCCCGCTTTGACTTTCTCTTTCGCGTCATTGTGAGCCTGAAAGGTGAAGCAATCCAGTTACTTCAAAAGCCTCTCTCCTTAACTCCCTTTCTTTTTGGAGAGGGTAGGGGAGAGGTCAGTGGATTGCTTCACCTTTCAGGTTCGCAATGACGGGAGTAACGGAAAATAACCATAAAAAAATTGCTATAAAATTAAAACAGTTTCTAATTCTTTTTTCCTTTTTATATTGCACCCGGGTAGTTTCATAACTTTTGTATTTTCACCTTCGCTTCCGGGCCATATCGATACGTAAAAATATAAACAGCAGGATTGTAAATCCCCATAAAGAGGAGCCTCCATAGCTAAAAAACGGCAAAGGGATACCTATCACAGGAGTCAGTCCTGTAACCATACCTATATTGATAGCCATATGAAAAAATAAAATACAGGCCACACAATACCCATAGACACGCCCAAATGTATTTTTCTGCCGTTCGGCTAAAAAGATAAGGCGAAGTATTAAGGCTGAAAACAGGGACAATACAAATACTGCGCCGGCAAAGCCTTGTTCTTCTCCTACAGTGCAATAAATAAAGTCTGTATCTTGTTCCGGCACATATTTAAGCTTTGTCTGCGTCCCATTCAAATATCCTTTTCCCAGGAAACCGCCTGAACCAATAGCGATCTTAGACTGATTGACATTATATCCTGCCCCCATAAGGTCATCTTCCATTCCTAAAGTTACTTTGATACGCATTTGCTGGTGGGGTTGCATTATATCCGTAAAAATGTAATCGACAGAGCTTATCAGCAAAACGCTGCTTATGGCAAAAACAGCCGTCAGCAAATATACTTTCGACCAGTATTTTTTAGCAAGGAACAATAGATATACAGACATTGAACCCACAGCGGCAAGAGCAAGCATACCAAAATCGACAGCGATACCGGACAATGAAACGAGATACCCGATACCCATCATTAATATGAGTCCTAAAACTATATTGCGGGCTGTGCCGGAATCTTTACGGAAGCTGATCAGGAATCCCGCGCTTATTAATATCGACAGGATTATAGTAATGAACTCCCCTGTGGAAATAACGCCTATATCTGTAGATGAATACTTTAGTCCTATAACAAAAAACACAATCAACGTTCCGCCTAAAAACAGTATAATACCAGGTAATCCCTCTCTATACAGCATTAATATAAAAACTGAATAAACAAGAGCCGAACCTGTCTCATTCTGGAGGACTATTAACAGCATCGGCAATAAAATCAATCCCGCTATAATCATCAGGTTTTTAGGGGCAAGCAACTTAAAATTATAGCTGCTTATAAATTTAGCAAGCACCAATGCGACAGAAAATTTAGCAAACTCGGCAGGCTGTATCTGTATCGAATTTGTGATTTTCAGCCATGAGCCTGAGCCCCTTATATCCGTAGATAGAAATATAGTGGCCACAAGAAGCAGTATGAATATGGCATATATGTAATAGGCCAGTATATCGTATAAATTACTATCCAGTTTTAATATTACAAACCCCAGCACTAACGATGTGCCGATCCAGACCAATTGCATTCCGGCTCTTCCGGACAAGTCGAACATACTAGTGGCATGCCCGTAATTGTAACTTGCCCCATAAATGCTAAACCAGCCGAACAATACCATGATAAGATATAATGTTATTGTAAACCAGTCTATGCTTTTTTTTATATATTCTTCTTCCCTTTGGTACATTCGTCTTATTCTTCTATTGGGGTGAACGGTTCTATTCCCTGATCGGGTACAACATCCTGAACCTGTGCAGGCAGAGGCAATTCTGAATTTCTCAAAGCCCTGTTCCAGTTCTTGAACGTTTGAGGCAGGACTACCGAATTAGCCATACTTTCCTCTAAATATTTATCACTTGCCGGAACTTCCCCTTTCAGGTATTTCTGTAACATCAGACGGCCCATAGGCACGCCAAATTTAGCACCGAATCCGGCATTTTCGATAATTACAAAAATAGCAACTTTCGGATTATCCCTGGGTGCAAATCCCATAAATATAGAGTGATCTTTTCCGTGAGGGTTTTCGGCTGTACCGGTTTTTCCACAGACCTCTACTTCCGGTATATTCGCGCCACGGCAAGTACCCCCTGTAACAGCACGCGCCATCCCTTCCACAATAGATTCATAATGTGCTCTATTTATTTTTGTGTCCCGTTTATGTGTGTAAACAGAATCCAAAGGAGTATCCTGTATTTCCCTCACTACATGCGGTACATAATAATGTCCTCTGTTTGCTATGGTTGCGGCCAGGTTAGCTACCTGTAACGGTGTTGCCGTAACCTCGCCCTGCCCTATTGCAATGGATATAATTGTCGATGCATTCCAACTGCCTCTGTATGCCTTATCATAGGTTTTACTGTTAGGAATAAACCCCCTTTTTTCGGATGGAAGATCTACGCCCAACGCATAGCCAAATCCCTGGTCAACCATATGGTTCTTCCACACTTCGAAAGCAGTTTGTACATCTTTATACTTTTTGCGGTTTCCAAGCATATTGGCAAGGCCATAGCAGAAGTATGAGTTGC
>JAISES010000336.1 GCA_031263965.1 Prevotella sp.
TATATATTTAAAATCAGCTATTTATTCTCCCGTCATTGCGAACCGCTTGCGGTGAAGCAATCCAGCCGGAATGTTCTTTTATGGATTGCTTCATCGTTTCACTCTTCGCAATGACGGGAGAATAATATTTTTCGATAAAATTCAAACAGTTTCTTACCTCTCGCCAATAAGCGAGGACTATCTCATCAGAATCTGTCTTTGAACCAATACTTAAAGTTCCACCACCGGCGATACAGTTTCCTTAGCCGGAACCGGTGTTTGTAGTGATATCTACTCGTATAGTATTTATCCCTGCGAGCCTGTATCGGGTAGTCGTCCAGCAGAGTCCAGTCGCGTTGGAAAATTTCGTTTGTAGAAATTTCCGCTATTCCGTATTTTTTACCCAATATGGAATAGATGCTTTGGTCGTGGCGGTTTTCTTTAAATCCGGGCAAATCCGGTATACGTGACGGCGAATCTGTCGCCAGGCTGTAATCGTCCAGATATGCCTGGTACCAGTCCTTTACAAACTGCATCACCAAGGGACTTTTCTTAAAAAAGATAATGGTAGATTCAAACTGGGGAGTATGGGTATACGATTTGTCATCGAGTACATTGTAGTAAGCAAATACATCGGCTTTTGTCCATTCGTACTCGTAGTAGAGTGTTTCAGGCATACCGTTATAACTCTGTTCCTGACTCTTTACTCCAAGAATGCCGGACGGAGTATTCTCCACCATCTCATAATATTCCAGCAGGCGTTTTTTTCCATTCGGATTGAAATAGCAGCCTATATCGGAATAAAGGAGTACGTCTCCCTCATCCATTTTCTCCAGTATATTCAATATGAAATAGGGCTTCCAGCACCAGTATCCAAATCCTCGTGAGTATGGGATCAGATACCGCCCCCACCGCTTATAGAAATCTTTGTCCAGATCCTTTTCACAGACAGTATATATGTCGTCGAATATATCCATGCTCTCCGCCATTTTCCTGAACCGGGGAAAACCTTCTGTCAGGTAATAACTACCAAAGGTGCAGACTGCTCTTCTCATAAGCTAAGTTTGTATTGCAAATGTAAGAAACTGTTTGAATTTTATCGAAAAATATTATTATAGGATTTGAAAAAAACATCTTAGCAATTTTTTTATAGTTATTTTCAGGTAATTATCTTGATATACAAGAAATAAGTACAGCAAGATTACTTTTTACCGGCTTTCCGGTTTTCGTAATCTTTGATATACCCCCTGCACATCCAGTTGGCAAGCGCCTGCCGGTTGTCAGGGTCTAAAAACCTCCGCTGATCGAATGTATTCTGAATATTCCCCAGCTCGGCAAAAAGTCCTATCGGAGCCGTATTGTCAAGTACATACAGGTTGCGGGTACTTACCGTTCCTGTAAATCCACGGTTGGGTTGATGCGTATTGTAATGATCGTCGAATGTGTCGCGTATGGTTTTGGCCAGTTTTTTCCCTTCCGCACTGTTTTTCGCATGATAAAAAAACACATCTAATCGCTGCTTATTGCTCCTGCTGTCAAGATGGATAAATACCGCCCTTTTATATTTATCTTTCGATTGCTTGCTCAGACTATTTATTTTTTCACTCCGCTGCTTCAACCGTTTTACCTGATTTAGCGGAATCGCTTGCCCCATGCAGGTTTCCCTGTTGCTATTCGCTAAATACCTATCGTCTCTGATTCCATCTTTGGCATCCTGAATAATCATGTGTACGGTTGCCCCTTCTTCCATCAGGCAACGGGCCAGACGCAAGGTTATATCATATGCATATTCATCTTCGTGGAGCATGTGTCCATCTACCTTAGCCGTAGCGCCGGGGTCAGGGCCGCCATGTCCGCCGGAAAGGAAAAAAGTCGCTCCTTTCAGTTTGTCCGACTTTATGGTATAATCTTCGTATTTCTTTCCGAAAAGCTTATATGTCCGTTTTGCACCTGCTGACTGAGCGCTTTCTTTGTCGGGTTTGGCTTTTGCATCCGGTTTATCTTTCGACCGGCTGTTTTTTGATTTCGGCGAAGCATCCGGAAGAATATAAGCAACGCCTTTTTTCAAGGCATTATTTTTTCCTAACTTCCCTTTATTAAGCTCTAAGAAGCGGTTATACTGCTCTGTTTCTGTACATTTATTCCGCCTCAAAAAGGCATACACGCCTTCTCCTTCACGGGGAGTATCTTTTCTGCTTTGAGCAAATACACTGATACTTAATATGATGAATAACAGGTAAAGTATATACTGTTTCATAGGGCTTTTTCTAAACTACCGGATAATTGAAGTTGTGATATATGGCAAAAGTAAACAGAATCGTATAAAAAACAAAGCATCGGCAGATTTTAGGGTAAACCCCGAAATTCTTATTTTTATATTATGATTTGTAACCGTATTATTATCAATGATATGCAGCTTTCAGCTCAATAACTTTTGTTACTCCAATTTCATCAATAAAATTCTGATCATGAGAAATGACAAGAATAGTCCCCTGATAGTTCCTGACTGTATTGGTGAGTATAGACAGGCTCGCCAAATCGAGATTGTTTGTAGGTTCATCCAAAATGAATATGTCAGGAATCTGGTTTGAGATCATTAAACAACATAAGTAAAGCCGCATGCGTTCGCCGCCACTTAAAGCGAGGCAATTCTTATCCCATGTATCCTGCGGAAACAGAGCCCTGTTTAGCCTCAACTTTATTTCATGGTCTAATAGATTTTTCGTATTATGCTCTCGCGCTAGATCCAAAACCGTTAGATCTTTATGTGCCCGGCTATATTGCTGATCGAGATAGATATATGAAAAATCCGACCGTTTTATTTCGCCCTCCGGCGGAGAGAATTCCCCCATCAGCAACCTTACAAATGTTGTTTTACCTGCACCATTATCTCCGATTATACGAATACGCTCGCCACTACGGACTTCCAAATTTAATGAATCTTTCCAGATCAGTTTGTCTTTTGTATACCCAAAATTTACATTAACAGCCGCAAATAGTAATTTACCGTTATATAGTTGGGCATCTTTAATGTCTATTTTAAGATCAATACTAACCTGCTGTTTTTGCCGCAGTTCTGTGAGCTTTTGCTGGCTGCCGGATATAATAGCTGAATGTTTTTCATTCAATTTTGCCCGTGTATTTTCGCCGCTTTCCTGCAACATCCCCAGCACAATACGAGGAGTTCCCGATGAGCTGTTCTCACCTTGCTTTATCCTTCTATTTTGTCTTTCTTTCATCTCCTGAGCCTTTCTGCGTACAGCCCGAAGTTGTTTCTCTTCAGAGTTGATTTGCTGCATCAGCGCCTCTTCCTCAATATTTTTTTGTTCTTTGTAAAAGGTATAATTACCTCCATAAAGCTTAATCCCTTTTGCCGACAGTTCGTAAGTCGAATCTAATTTATTCAGAAGCGTAACATCGTGGCTGGCAATTATAACGGTAGCTTTACAATCAAGAATATAGCCGTAAAATTTTTGCCGGCTTGTCTGATCAAGATGATTTGTAGGTTCGTCAAGAAGGATAATATCCGGTTTATGAATCAACAATCCTGCCAGAAACACCTTGCTTTTTTCTCCCCCACTTAACATATCGACCGACGTATTCAGATCAATATCAGTCAATCCCCAAAAGTCAAGAACCAGCCTACATCGCGATTCAATATCCCAATCATCAGCTAATTGGTCATAATGAATTTGCTCTGTACTACCATTATAGATAGAATGTAACGCATTTATCTTCTCTGATACACCAAGCGCCTTTGCTACACTTTGTTCTGTAACACCGGTTTGTTGTGAAATATAATATGCCTGTGTTGAACATTGGACAGAGCCGGAAGAAGGCATAAGTTCTCCTGCTAACAGTTTCAACAATGTTGATTTTCCTGTCCCATTATTACCAATAAGAGATACTTTCTTGTTTGATAAAACAGAAAAACTAATATGCTCTAATAATGGTTCCTGATCGAAATAGCGATACGAAATATCGCTGACAATAATACTCATGATGTGCAATTAATAAGAGTCTTGGTATAAAGACTAAGAAGCTGTTTGAATTTTCTCGAAAAATATTATTACGGGACTATAAAAAAAATCTGCTATAAAATTCAAACAGTTTCTAAATAAACCGAAAATTATTTTGAAAACTCAGGGTATCGGTTTAATGAAACCAACTTATTAATTGTTTATTCTCATTGGAGTATTTTTTATGTTCACGGCAAAGGTAATAATTATCAAGAGACCAGGCAAATTATTTCCTTTTCTGTCGAAAAACAAAACAGTTTATGATAGTATAATTTTTCTTTTGTCACACCCTCAGTTTATTACATATTATTTCAGGGACTGTATTTCCTGATTTCGGGCCTGAACTTCCAGTTCTTTATTTTCTGTTTGCAATTGCTCAAGTTTTTTCTCGGTATTCAGTATTTCCTCCGTCATACTCCGCTTCTGATTATCGGACGAAGAGGCATAAGAATCTCTGAGTTTAAGCAGCTTACCGGATAGAGATTTTTCTTCTTTTTTCTGCTGTACTACCTTCGAATACGTGTTCGAAGCCGTCCTGTTCTTGAAATCGGACAATTTATAGTAAGTATATTTATCATTGATCACAAATTCAAAGTCATGAGTTACCACCGGTTTTATATCGGGGGCTTTACGGGCTATGGCTATTAAGTCTTTATAGTCCAGGCCTTCCGCCCATGTAGCTTTGATGGAAGATATGCGGGCTCTTCCGGCCAGGTAGTCATCATCTTCACTCTGAATTATTTTCACCACTTTATTCGGAATAAAGGTATATATGCAAACTTTTCCCTCAGGCATATATCTATCCGTGGCAAACCAGCCTATTCCTTTCTCTTCATCCACCGCCATCATATAATCGTTATATAAAGAATTGAATGGCATATTCAGCCGTTCGGGTGTCAGATAACTGTCATTATTCATATTATAACGTGAAACAAACAGGTCATAACCACCCATAGAATCCTCGTCCTGAGCCGCAAAATAGATAGTAACGCCATCAGCCATTACATATGGATAGTTTGCACTCCCTGCCAACCCGAAGTTATTATCGGATAATTTCATTTCATTTCCATATTCGTCCAGCAACTTTTCTTTAGAATAAAGGGAATATACGCCATCCTTATCCGGTTTTGAATAATACATCCTGGTTTCCTTCTCATTAAAATAGACAGTAGCATCCGCGCCTTTTTCCGAAGGAAATACCTTTTTGAAATAGTCAATATGCCCCGAACCCGGACTCAACTTATATGCAGCCAAGAATTTGTCTTTATCTACTATTATACTATCGATCATTTGTATATCTTCCGTATTCGATACCATCCGGTGGATACGGTTTACTTCTTTACGCCGACTTTCAAGATTAGCACGCGCTGCATCATCTTTCTTCTTCAGCATGGCCCCGTACTTACCAAATGCGTCCGTAGCCTGTGCAAATTTATATTCTCTTCCGTATAAAATGCCCAGATACAAAAAAGACTCTTGTATTTTCTTCTTAGATGCTGCCAGCAGGCATTCTTCGGCCTTATCAAGGTCTCCACCCGTCTCCATCAGGCAAACTCCATACCACTGGTTGAGAGTGGCATCATCGGGCTTTGCATTATATTCGGCTTCAACAACCGGCAATGCTTTTGCATACTCTTTCTTCAAATACAAATCTTTTGCCTCTTCCAAAGTCTGCGAATAGGTTGATAGAGTGCAAGATATCAACAGGAATGCGTGAATATAAATTGGTTTCATAAGAATAATATTCTGCTAATTAACAGTTTCAAATTTACATGAATTATTTGAAATATCACAATGCAACCAAATCAAAACCTTTTTATACCTCTCCTCAAAAATGCTTTATGACTTTCTCTTTTTCGTCATTGCGAGCCTGAAAAGCGAAGCAATCCGGAAATTGGCCGGTTAGCGGTAGGGAGGTGTCGCAAAAGTCAGGATTCCCGTCATTGCGAACGGAGTGAAGCAATCCATAGTACTGATTATAAATAGATTGCTTCGGGTTATCGCCTTCGCAATGACATATAAAAAACCTTTTGTGGCTGCCCGAAATATAACCGGATTGATTCGGTTTGTGGTCTTGTATTCGGATGGGAAAAGTCTGTTTTTTTTATTAGCCTCGCTCATAAATCGTAAATTTTACCTAAGTTTGTATTTAATCTCAATTCCACATTATGAAAAGAACAGCATTTTTATCAACACTTTTACTGCTACTGGTAATACCGGCAATAGCCTTTGCTCAAAAGAAAAACAAGAAAACGAAAGACGAAACATTCAAGGTGCTTCAATTCAATATTTGGCAGGAGGGAACAATAGTTCAGGGAGGATACGATGCTATAACCGGTCAGATAATAGAATCCGGCGCTGATTTTGTGACGTTAAGCGAAGTGCGCAACTATAAGGATACCCGTTTTTGCGACCGCATTGTACAATCCCTGAAAGAAAAGGGCGAAACCTTTTATTCTTTTTACAGCTACGATACGGGCTTACTGTCGCGTTATCCGATAATAGATTCTACAACTGTATTTCCGTGTGTCAACGACCAAGGCAGCATCTATCGGGCTTTGATAGATATGCAAGGACAGGAAGTCGCCCTGTACACCGCACATCTGGATTACCGGAACTGTACTTACTACGACGTTAAAGGGTACGATGGCTCTACATGGGAGAAGCGTCCTCCGATGACCGACATAGATTCTATTATGACGGATAACGTAAAATCGAAGCGGGATAATGCTGCAATGGCTTTCCTTAAGCATGCGAAAGAAGACAGGGCAAAGAATAGAATCGTGATCATTGGAGGTGATTTTAACGAACCCTCGTTCCTTGATTGGACGGAAGAATCGAAAAACATGTTCGACCGCAACGGGCTTGTCATTCCCTGGACGGTAAGCATGATGCTCGTAGCTGATGGATTTATAGACACTTACCGCAAGCTCTATCCGGATCCCGTGACTCATCCGGGTATTACTTATCCTTCCGATAATCCTTTGATGCCAACTAACAAACTGTCGTGGACGCCTTTGGCTGATGAACGCGAGCGGATCGACCTGATTTATTACGCTCCTTTCAGAGGGTTGGAATTGAAAGATGCTGTTGTTTGGGGACCCGACGGTTCCATCTGCCGCAATCAGCGGGTGAAAGATAATACACAAGACCCTTTCAGCGTAGGAAAAGGGATATGGCCTACCGATCATAAAGCGTTGCTGGTAACTTTTAGCCTGGAGAAATAGAGAACGGACGTAATTTCTTTTTTTCGAAATAAAAAAGATAAAAAGTTTGTTTTATTTAAAAAAGTATTACTTTTGTGTCCATATTCAAACAAACGAATATTAGAATGAACAATTTTTCTTTTACATACTTCTTCTTTTTTTACTTTTATTTTAAAAAGTAAACAGGATTTTGTATGTAAAAATGAAAGTGGAAAAGCAATCAAACAAATATATGGAATCCTGTCAGAAATGACGGGATTTTTTTTTGACACACGATTTAAAACATGAAGAAAGTAGCAATACAAGGAGGATCGGGAGCCTATCATGGTATAGCGGCGGAAAATTTTTTCGGCGAGGAAGTAGAAATAGTACCCTGTATTACATTCAGGGATATTTTCACCGCGATAAAAAAAGATCCGGACACAACCGGTATCATGGCTATCGAAAATACCATTGCGGGCAGTCTGTTGGGGAATTATCAGTTGTTGAAAGAAAACAAACTGCCGATTGCCGGAGAGTTTAAGCAGCGTATATCGCACTGCCTGGCTGCTTTGCCCGGACAGACGATTCATGATATAAAAGAGGTACAGTCGCATCCTATTGCCCTGATGCAATGTACGGAATTCCTGGATACGCTTCCGGGAATAAAGATCGTGGAGCATGAAGATACGGCCCTTGCCGCGAGGGATGTAGCCGAAAAACAAATGACAACCGCGGCTGCTATATGCAGTGTAAAAGCAGCTGAAATATACGGACTGGATATACTGGCGAGAGGAATTGAAACGAATAAGCACAATTTCACCCGCTTTCTTATTTTTGGTAACAAGTGGATCGTGGAGGAGATTCAACAGAACGAGGTATTGAACAAATCATCTATCGTTTTCGCCCTGCCTCATACCGAAGGCAGCTTGTCGAAAGTCTTGTCTGTGCTATCCTTTTATGGTATCAACCTGACCAAGATACAGTCTCTGCCGATTATCGGGCGCGAGTGGGAATATCAGTTCTATATCGATGTGAAGTTTTCTGACATGGAACGTTATCATCAGTCTTTGGATGCCATACGCCCATTGATCAGTGAATTGAAATTGCTTGGAGAATATCCCGAAGGCAGACAAAGCGAGATGTAAGACAGTTAGCAGTTAGCAGTTAGCAGTTAACAGTGATCAGTAGGGGTTTCCCGAAACAAGTTATGAGTTATAAATTATGAATTAATAAAGCTATCAGCCAACGGCTAATGGCTAACAGCCTGAAATATGAAACAGATAATACCGGCAGAGCGCCTCAATACAGTAGAAGAATATTACTTCTCAAAAAGGCTGAAAGAAGTAGCCGAAATGAATGCGGCCGGACTGAATGTGATCAGTCTGGGAATCGGAAGCCCCGATCTTCCGCCATCGGAAGAAACTATTAATGCGCTAAGCGAATCGGCTGCACAACCAGATACACATGGCTATCAGCCTCATGTAGGGATACCCGAACTCAGGAAAGCTTTTGGTGATTGGTACAAACGATGGTATGGTGTAACACTCGATCCTGCAAAGGAAATACAACCGCTGATAGGTTCGAAGCAAGGTATTCTTCACATCTCACTGGCATTCCTTAATCCGGGCGATGGAGTATTAGTGCCCAATCCGGGCTATCCGACATATACCTCGGTAAGTAAAATGGTGGGAGCTAAAATCCTCACCTACGATCTGGATGAAAATAACAACTGGCAACCCGACTTCGAAGCACTGGAGAAAACGGATTTGTCGAACATCAAACTGATGTGGGTAAACTATCCCAATATGCCGACAGGAGCCAACGGAAGCTTAGAGCTATTTGAAAAACTGGTTGCTTTCGGTAAAAAACATAATATCGTTATCGTTCACGACAATCCTTACAGCCTCATCCTTAACGATAATCCATTGAGCATTATGCAGATAGAAGGAGCTAAGGATATTTGTATAGAGTTGAATTCGATGAGCAAATCACACAATATGCCGGGCTGGCGTCTCGGAATAGCCGTTTCCAACGCGCGGTTTATCCAATGGATACTCAAAGTGCTGAGCAATATAGAAAGCGGCATTCTGAAACCGATGCAACTGGCCGCTATTGCCGCATTGAATAATTCCGGCGAATGGCACAGGAAAAATAATATAGAACTATATGGAGCCCGCCGTCGATATGCAGAGGCCATTATGGATGAATTAGGCTGCACATACGATGAAAATCAGGCAGGGATGTTTCTTTGGGGCAAGATTCCGGCTCATTATAAAGGGAGTGAAGAACTGGCCGACAAGATTTTGTACGATGCGAAAGTTTTCCTTACTCCCGGATTTATATTTGGCGGCAAGGGTGAACGTTATATCCGCATATCGCTCTGCTGTAACAAGAATATGCTGAAAGAAGCGCTTGAAAGAATAAAGAAATTATAACAGGTGGTTAAAGATTTACCCAATAGGTGTAGCATCCGTCTACAAGGATACGATTACAGTCAGGATGGATTGTATTATGTAACTATTTGTGTACAGAATAAAGTGTGTTTGTTCGGAGAGGTTAAAGATGGCGAAATGATTTTGAATGAGGCAGGGAGAATGGTTGATGATGAATGGCAATATTTGAGAATCAAATATCCGCATATTAAATTACATGAATATGTAATTATGCCGAATCATTTTCACGGCATTGTAGAAATTACAGACAATGTAGGGGCGGGGTCTGCCCGCCCCGAAAATGGTCAATTCAATATCGGGCGGGCAAACCCCGCCCCTACGATTGGAAATATTATCGGGTATTTTAAATACCAAACGACAAAAAAATTAAACTTGTCTTTCAGACTATGGCAACGAAACTATTACGAGCACATTATCCGCAACGAACAAGCATACGAAAACATTGCCGGATACATATTGAATAATCCTTACAACTGGAAAAATGATGACTATTACTACATCCGTAAATAATAAAATAAAATAAAAAATGAAATTTGACTCAATCTTACTGCCGGGTATCGACCCTAAACGCCCTCTGGTAATAGCCGGCCCATGTAGCGCCGAAACAGAGGAACAAGTGATGAATACTGCCAAACAATTAGCGGCAAATGGTGTGAAAATTCTCCGCGCCGGAATATGGAAACCCCGCACAAAGCCGGGCGGTTTCGAAGGTGTCGGCAGTGAAGGGCTGGCATGGCTGAAAAAGGTAAAGCAAGAAACAGGCATGTATGTTTCTACCGAAGTTGCAACACAAAAGCATGTTTACGAAGCGTTGAAATTTGGAATCGACCTTCTTTGGGTAGGTGCGCGCACTACGGCTAATCCGTTTGCCGTACAGGAAATAGCCGAAGCTTTGCAGGGTGTAGACATTCCCGTATTGGTTAAGAATCCTGTAAATCCGGACCTTGAACTATGGATCGGCGCTCTCGAACGCCTCAGTAATGCCGGTTTGACCAGGCTCGGCGCCATTCATCGTGGATTTAGTTCATACGATAAGAAAATATACCGCAACCTTCCACAATGGCATATACCGATCGAATTGAAACGCCGTATCCCTGACCTTCCTTTGCTTTGCGATCCCAGCCATATCGGCGGTAAACGCGACCTTATATTGCCATTGTCGCAACAAGCTATGGACTTGAACTACGAAGGTTTGATCATTGAAACACATTGCGATCCGGAGAACGCATGGAGCGATGCTTCGCAACAGGTTACACCTGACAGGCTGAAAGAAATACTTGACACCCTTGTTATCCGCGACAGAAAACAATCGACAGAAGACTTATCCGACCTGCGCAAACAAATAGACGAACTGGACGACCAACTATTGGAACTGTTGGCTAAACGGATGCGTGTATCGTGCGAAATAGGTACATTCAAGAAAGAACATAACATGACAGTTGTTCAAACCGGCCGTTATGATGAAATATTGAATACTCGTATTGCTCAGGCAGAAGCGATGAACATGGATGCAGATTTCATACGGACTATACTGGAAGCCATACACGAAGAATCGGTAAGACAACAGGTAATTATACTGAATCAATAATTTCCTTGTATAAAAAGTAGAGGGTGTGTCAAAAAACCTTTTTACATTGATTGTCATTGCGGGCTTGACCCGCAATCCCCTGATGAACAGTGTTAATTTTCGGGGGATTCCGTGTCAGGCACGGAATGACAGGCTTTTGACACATCCTCCTCTCTTTTTTATCTTCAATTCTCCCATTGCTGCAACTCCGCCACAGTCAATTGATAGTCCCTTTCTGTTTCCAGATATTTATCTATTGTTTCGTAATACACAGAAAGTTCCAATAAATAATTGATCAAAGACAATTGCCCTTTATCGAGAGCTTTCTTCAACAATTCACGGTTATTGGTCGCTTCGAGAGCTTCTTTATACTCACCCAGCAGTACCGACAACTTCACAGCTTTATCATATTGATTCTTTAGCGTATTTTGAAATTGCAGCTTCGAGTCCATATGTTGTATCTGCAAAGCCGCTGTTTGAGCTTTCCGGTGCTTAACCGTATTCTTCCCTTCCCACAATGGGATGGACATCCCGATAGAAAAACCCTGCAAGGTTTCGCCGGGCACCCGTTCGCTTGTATATCCCGCTGTAAACTTCGGCAGGTTCAAAGCACGGGTCAATTGCTCCTGCTTGCGGCTCAAAGCTATTTCCTGCTCACCCATACGCAGCGAAGGATTATTTTCCTTTACCCGTTCAAACCATTCCTGATAATCCGTAGGTAAAGCATAAACAGGGAAATCATTCGGGCTGGCAGAAAATACCAGACCGCCATTAAGCCTTTGCAATTCCATCACAAGGGTGTTTATCTCTACATTGTTTATCTGCAAAGCCTTTTCTTCGTTCAGGTAATTTAATCTGGTTTTGTTCCGTTCCAGAATATCGGTATTTCCCTGATCGAAACTTTTCTGATAAGCTTCTGCCAGTTCTTTAGCATATTTAAGCCGCTCTGTCAATTGTTCATTTACTTTTGACCGGTAAGCAAGCTCCACGCATAATATTCCGGCTTGCCTGAGGATATCCCTGCGTTGGCGGTCGTAAGCCAGATCGAGTTGCTTATTCTTCCCTTCGGCCAATTGCGATTTGTAACGATAAGCCGTAGGAAAATCGAACGACTGCGAAATATCCAGATTGGTACGGTGGCTTGCGGCATTGGGCGATCCCCACAGATAGGAGAACCCGACTTCGGGATTGGCCAGGTTTAGTCCTGTTCTGTTTTCTATTTTACTCGCTTTGGCCTGTTCTCTGTACGCCTTTAAGGTCGTATTGTTTTCTTCTATGCTTTGCAATATATTATCAAAGTTTTGCGCTTCTCCCGCAAGAGAAAATAAACCTGACAATAAGATTATTATATATGTTATTTTTTTCATAATTAAATATTCTGGGCCCCTCCGGGCCTCCCCAAAGGGGAGGTTATGAGGCTGTGTCAAAAGTCCTTTTTAAATTGATTGTCATTGCGGGCTTGACCCGCAATCCCCTGATAAACAATGGTTAATTTTCGGGGGATTCCGTGTCAGGCACGGAATGACAGACTTTTGACACACCCTCTTGGGGGCGGTTATTATTTTTTTGTTTAAGGAACCTGTAAATAATAGGCACAATGTACATATTCAACAGCGTGGACGTAAATAATCCGCCCAAGATAACTTTAGCCATCGGACTTTGTATCTCATTACCCGGAAGACTGCCTTGTACAGCCAATGGAATCAGCGCCAACCCCGAACAAAGGGCTGTCATCAGGATCGGATTCAGCCTGTCGAGCGAACCTTGATAGATACTCTTTTCCGTTGAATATCCTTGATTGCCCAAATCATTGTAGTGCGCCATCAAGAGGATCCCGTTGCGGGCAGCAATACCGAACAAGGATATAAATCCAATTATGGCAGGGATACTGATTTCCCCTGAAGTCAAAAGAATAGCATACACTCCCCCGATCAGCGCTAAAGGCAGATTCAGCAAGATAACGGCCGATTGCGTAACACTCCTGAACTGATTGAAAAGCAACAGGAATATAATCATGATAGCGAATACGGAAGCTATAAGCAATGTGCGCGATGCAACCTGCTCGCTTTCAAACTGGCCTCCGTACTCTATATGATACCCTTCGGGTAAAGTAATGGTATTACCTACTTTTTCGCGAATATCATTTACTACACTACGCAGGTCGCGCTCGCTGACATTAGCCGAAACTACTATTTTGCGTTGCGCATTCTCCCTGTTAACTGTATTTGGCCCCGTAGTAGAAATAATATCAGCTACGTATTCGAATGGAACCTTCTTTCCATCAGCATCTATCATCAGGTTACGGATTTTATCCGCCTGATCTTTGTATTCATCCTCTACTTTTAAGGTGAGATCGAAGCTTTTTCCGTTGTCATATACCTGAGAAACTATTTCACCTGAAAGCATTACGCTAACAAATTCAGAAAATTCGGGTAATGTGATGCCATATTTTGCCAACAATTCCCGTTTCGGAACTATCTTCAACTGAGGCCGTTCCACTTGTTGCTCTACATTCAGGTCGGCAATACCGTCTATTCCTTCTATCGACGATTTTATTTCATTCCCTATCGTATAAAGCTTGTTCAGGTCTGTCCCAAACAGCTTGATTGCGATATTCGCCTTTGTCCCCGAAAGCATGTGGTCGATACGATGCGATATAGGTTGTCCGATCTCTATGCTTACGCCCTGAATAGTACTCAGCTTTTCCCTTATCTCCTCCAGCATTTCATCTTTCGAACGGTCTTTCAATATAAACGGAGTTTCTATTTCGGACGAGTTCACTCCGAATGAATGTTCATCGAGTTCGGCACGTCCTGTTTTACGGCCTACCGTCTGTACTTCGGGTATGGAGAGCAGTTTTTCTTCTGCTACGCGCCCTATCTTGTCCGATTCTTCCAACGATATGCCCGGTAATGTATTGAGTGTTATTGTTAGTGATCCCTCATTGAAAGCAGGCAAAAAGTTTCGCCCGAATGTAAAGAACACAATAATTGCCGAAAGCAGGAAAGCTCCCGTTACGCCCAATACGATCTTTTGATGATCCAGTGCCCAATGCAGGCTTTTCTCGTAAGCCGCTTTCAGTTTTACGACAAGATAAGGCTCTTTTTCTTCCTTATCTTTCTTTCCTTTGCCCAACAGATAGCTGCATAGCACCGGCGTAACAGTAAGGGCTACTATTGTAGATGCAAAGAGAGCTACAATAAATGCTATACCAAGCGGAACGAGCATGCGTCCTTCCATACCGCTAAGGAAAAATAACGGGATAAAACTGGAGACAATGATCAAGGTAGAGTTGAGTATCGGCATACGAACCTCTTTCGAAGCTTCGAAAACGACAGTCAGGACGCTTAACTGTTTTCCTTTCGGTTTCTGCCTGTTTTCCCGCAAGTGCCTGAATACATTTTCTACGTCTATAATGGCATCGTCCACCAGCGACCCGATAGCAATAGCCATACCCCCCAGGCTCATCGTATTAATGGTAAGCCCCATAAGCTTCAGAGCCAGGATAGATGCTAACAGCGACAGAGGCAGAGCCAAAAGTGAAATAAAGGTTGTCCGTCCGTTCATCAGGAACAGGAAGAGTACGATAACAACAAAGATAGAACCTTCATACAAAGCCTTCTTTACGTTGCCGATAGAGTTATTTATAAACTGCTCCTGACGGAAAATACCGGTAGTGATCTTTATATCAGAAGGTAAGCTTTTCTGTAATTCGGCTAACGATGCATCCAACTTGCCGGTCAGTTCAATCGTATTTGTATCCGGTTGTTTGGTCACGGTCATCAATACAGCAGGTTTTGCCTTCTCTGACGCCACTCCCAATTTAGGAGTCTTTGCCCCGATCTTTATTTCTGCAACATCGCTGATAAGAACAGGATTCTCTCCTGTCTTTTTGATAACGGCCTTGCCTATCTCATCCGCATCGGCGGTCTGCATCACACCGCGAACGATGTATTCATTGCTGTATTCGTATAATATCCCACCCGATGAATTCTGATTCATATTGCGGGTAACCTGCAACACTTCATCGAGGCTGATTCCGTAATGCTTCATCCGCCCCTGATCGAGCAATATCTGATATTCTTTAATATCTCCGCCTATCACTGTCACCTGGGCGATTCCTCCGGTAGAAAGCAAGCGCGGACGTATTGTCCAATCGGCAATAGTGCGAAGATCGAGAAGCGATGTAGAATCCGAGGTCAATCCTATTATCATTATTTCGCCGAGGATAGATGATTGAGGGCCTAAAGTCGGTTGTCCGATATTTTCGGGTAAAGCCTCTCCCAAAGTAGCGAGTTTTTCGGGTATTATCTGGCGGGCTTTATAAATGTCCGTTCCCCAATCAAATTCGACCCACACCACAGAAAATCCGGTAGTAGACGATGAGCGCACACGGCGCACATCGGTTGCTCCGTTTACCGCTGTTTCTATAGGAAACGAAACCAGACGTTCCACTTCTTCGGGAGCCATTCCGTTTGCTTCCGTCATTATCACAACAGTAGGCGCATTCAGATCGGGAAAGACATCGATCTCCATATTTCCGGCAGTATAGAATCCTCCTATAAGCAGGAGTACTGCCCCAATAAGCACAACAAGGCGATTGTTGAGCGAAAATTGTATAATCTTGTTCAGCATAATTTAGTTACAAGTTGACGAGTTACGAGATACAGGCGATAATAGTCTGCCGCATGTGTTTTTCCGTAACTACTGATTAATTTGTCCATCGTGCGCATATTGGCACATTAATTTAATGTTCGTGTCCATGAGGCACAGCTGACGACGCGGAAGCCAGTTTCACATGATAAGCGCCTTTACTCACCACCTTGTCGCCCTGTTTTACACCGGAAAGTATTTCGACATTCTCTCCGTTGTCGGCGCCTAATACTACTTCCTGTTTTTTATAAGCATCGGCTTCCATTTGCAAATAGACAAAATACAATCCCTGTTCTTCTATCAGGGAAGAAACAGGCACGGATATGACATTTTCACGAGGTTGCCCCAGTAAATACACTTCGACATAAGAGCCGGATATGACCTGCCCGACATTATTAAATTCGAAGTTCACAGGAATGTAATACTCCCTGCTGTTTGCCGATTTTCCGTACGACACCAATCGCCCGCTGAGATCCGCAAGACGGTATACGTTTTTATCGTAAGGTGTTTTGAAATTGGCAGATGTGATGTTCCCCAGATTTTTGTAATGCCGCTCCGACACATCAGCACGCAGTTGTAGTTTCCGGTTCTGGGTTATGGTCATCAACGGTTGCCCGACTTCCACATATTGCCCTTCGCTGACCAGTTTTGTTTTCACATAACCTGTTATCGGAGTGGCCACACTTATACCTTTGGCCGTTGTTCGTTGTCCGATAGCCTGGTAAGCTATTTTGGCACTCTCATAGTTCAACCGGGTATCGTTATATTCTTTCTCAGAGATCAATTTATCTTTTATCAAAGAGTTAGCCCGTTCGTACTCACGGGATGCAATATCGTAAGTCGCTTTTGCACGCATAGCCGGATCGCCATCCACTATATTCCTGGATGAGATACTGACCAAAGACTCTCCTCCCCTTACGGCAACGCCCTCGTTCAATGATGATTTATTGAACGAAACAATACCGCCCGATGTTGCAGATATAGTCACTTCATCGCCCTGAGCCGACAAGATTTGTCCGCCGGTTTTTATTACCTGATGAAAGGTAGAAGGCTGTATTGCTTTCACTTCCAATCCTATAGCTTTTGCCTGTTCGGGAGCAAAGAGAATTTCGTCATCATGCGATTCTGTTTTTTCTTTATTTGAATGATCGTGGTCATGATCGCCTCCCTCTCCTTCTGCATGGCTATGGCTTTCTTCTTCGGAGTCGTGGCCGGCACTGGTTTCTTGATCGTGGCCGGCGCGATCGTCTGTTTTTTGTTTCGGGTTGCACCCCCATGATATTGCCAGCAGACAGGCAAAATATATAATATATTTTTTCATTTTCTTATTTTTAGATTCTAAAACACAAATAAACCTATCTGAAACCTATCAGACAGAACGCTCTTGAAAAAAGAAAAGAGCTTAACCTAAAAAATAAGATACCGGAGGTGCGCGCAGACCTGAGATAAGGCCTACGATAGGTGAAGTGTAATTCTCAATATATGGTCTTTGGGGAAGCGCCTCTTCTAACAGAGGTTTCTCCAAACAGAACTCGTTCAGGGTATAGAATGTAAACAATAACGACAGGCAACCGGCACATGGAACGATCTCGTCATGAACATGATTATTTTGACGGATAACAACATCCTTTAAATCGCAATTGTCCATCGTCTTGGGATGGTGGTGCGATTTCGCGTTGTGTTCGCCACAACCGGATTCATCATGCCGGGCAGATGTTTGTTTCCTGTGTGCCAGTTCTTCTGATGAAAAACAAATTATACCATCGTGATGCGAATGGGGAACAACAGCATGTGCCAACATAAAAATATTGGCCATGAGTATTAAAACAAATGCAGATAACCTCAAACGCTTCATACCGCAAAGATACAAAACTTTAACAAACAAGATCAAGCTTTTCTTTTGTAAAATAATTTAAAGATATACAACAAGATAAAAATATAAACAGTGAAGTATGTGTATTGCGCAGCAAAAAAGGATTGCTCTTCGGGCAAGACACGGACAAATGTCCGCGCCAGCGGGCAGGGCTGTTAAGTTCTTTTATATTTAATTATTTTTGAGTTTATTAACCCCAATAGTTCTTTGAAATTATTAGCGTACAGCTCAATAGCATATTTGATAGAGCTGTGTCCGTTGG